>JBFWON010000061.1:0-25691 GCA_050250515.1 Bdellovibrionales bacterium
GAAGTTGCATGATGATAGACCAACTTTCAGAATTCCCGTTCAACCAAGTCGCATCCCAGTTAGAGGGAAAAAAATAAGACACAGCAATAAACTGGCGGCCGGAGGCGGAATTCTCATAGATGGCTTTGCCGGTAGATGATTGTGGGATCAGAACTTCACTTCGCTCGCCACCGGATCCAATCGGATCGTCACCAGGATTCACTTCGACCCGGGCCACGGCGAGGCCATGCCAAGTTTGAAATGAAGGGTCGTAGCTGAGGCGACAGGCATCCATCGCCTGGTAAGAAGACCACCCTCCGGCACGGGTGTACTTCGCCCAATCTGTTAGAAAGGTCAGTCCGGAGGGTAGAGCAGAATTAGCCGGTTGGCTGTAGTTTTCGGTTTGAGTGGACGTCGTTTGACATTTGCGAGTGCCGAGCGGGCGCGGACCTGAGTAGGTATCCGGTGGAGTGTTGTTGGAGTTCGAGGTCGTTGGGGATCCCCCGTCACTTCCCTGGCCCAGGGGTTCTGAAAGAAAGTTTTTCGAGCCACAGGCCGCCACGGAAAAAGTTAAGATCATAAGACCTACCTGTAAATTTCGCATTCGACTCTCCCCAGCCCACAAGACTTTGTGCTGTGATTAGGCTATCGCCGGAGTCGTAATATCGAAACCTACAAAACTGCCTTAATTGTGGATCATTTTGTGCCGTTAGATGACTGAAAACGAAAGGGTCACTTCGCTGTCTTTTTTGTTCTTAGATTGAAGCGACTTATTATTTTTACCCACCAGCACTTTTAAGCATTTGTGGAGGGCTTTTTCATCGCCCGTCGGGGTGCTGACTTTTTTCACCGAGCCGTTTTTGGAAAGCATCACCTTGGCGGTCAAGTGGCCCGATTCCGAAGTCGAAATCGTCAGGCACTCAGGTTTTTTCTTCATCTTTTTAGAGAAGAAAGCCAGCACCTTTTTCTTCGATAGATTTTTAGAGACTTTGAGGCCCTTCTTGTTAAATTTTAGCCTTTTGATGGCGGGCTCGATCTCAACTGTCTCGATAGTTTCAACAGAGGCTGGGGCGCGACTTCCCTCGGTGACAGGCGCAGGATCCGGTGCCGCTGACGAGGGTTCAGGAAAATATTCTGGCACGGGCTGACCCGACATTTCGGCGCGAAGAATTTCTACCGCACTCGGCGGAGGCTTGATCAAGGCGGATTCGTCTTCTTTGTCGCCCAATACGAGATAAGTCAGGCTGGTCAATGCGGCCAATAGGGCGCCGACAGCGAGAGAGCCTTTTAAGGGCTTCATCCAAGGGCGATACTTGACGGTGATGTCGTAGCGCGGATCACTGTGCTTTTCGAATTCGCTTTTTTCGTCGTTCATCTAGTCAATTCTAGCGCAGGGCAGGGACTAAGTGTGGCGAAAAAAAGTAGTCATCTCACCTTGAGACATGTCGAACTTGTGAGCGCCATTCTTTTTCAACAATCAACCGAGCGCCCTTTTTAAACGTCAAATAAGACCAGGCCCATTGAAGAAAAACGAAGATTCGGTTCTTAAAACCGATCAGGTAAAAAATGTGAATAAAGAGCCAAGTCATCCATGCGAGAGTACCGCCGAACTGAATTCTCCCAACCTGCACGACCGCACTTCGCCTCCCAATCGTCGCCATGATGCCCTTGTCGTTGTACTCAAAGTGCCATCTTGGGCGCCCTTCGATCTCGGCCTCAATCAGTTTTCCGACAAAAGTACCCTGTTGCATGGCCACCGGTGCGAGACCCGGCAGACCGTTTTGATCCGGAGTTGGGAAATGAGCTTGATCGCCGAGTACAAAAACATTCGGGTGCCCAGGAATCGAGAGGTCGGAGTTCACACGGACGCGACCCAAGCGATCGAGTTCGACACCCAGCTCGCGATTCAGGCTTGAGGGTTGCACACCTGCGGCCCACAGTACGGTTTGCGCCGGCACTTCCTGGTCCCCCATCTTAACACCTTCCGTGCTGATCCCCGACACCCGGGCGCCGAGCTTGACCTCAACCCCCATTCGGGTCAGGTCCAACAGCGCCCGTTGTGAGAGCTTTTCACTAAAAGCCGGTAGCAGGCGAGATCCGGCTTCAATCAACAGAATTCTTGTGTTCTCGGGGCGCGCTCGGCGAAAATCGTATTCTAAAGTTGAACGTGCGATTTCGGCAATGGCTCCCGCCAGCTCAACACCGGTGGGTCCACCTCCAACAACGACAAAAGTCAACAAACGAGCCCGATTCTTTTCGTCAGCTTTTTCGGCCAGCTCATAGGCGAGTAAAATTCTTCGCCGTATTTCGGTGGCTTGCTCTAAAGTCTTCAGGCCGGGGGCCAAATCCTCCCACTCTGGATGGTGAAAGTAGCTGTGCTTGGCGCCGCAGGCGAGAATGAGGTAATCGGCGTCGAGCCCTTTCTCACCCAGCCAAATCCGCCGGTTTGATAAGTCGACTTTCGAGACATTTTCCATCAACACGGTGACGTTGGGTTGCTCGAACAGACTTCGAATCGGTGTGGCAATGTCGGCCGGGGATAGGGCTGCAGTGGCCACCTGGTAAAGTAACGGCTGAAATAAATGGTAGTTACGGCGATCCACGATGGTGATCTCGCAACTTGAACTTAGGGCCAAAACTTTGGCCGCATTAAGGCCGGCGAACCCGCCGCCGACGATCACAACTCGAGTCATTCTGGGCTTTACCATCGGCTCAAAACCGATTGCCGTCAATTCGGTTCAAGAAGGAATTTATAGGCACACGGGAAAAAATTTCACCCCGTTTTCAGACAGATCGTTTGATTGATTCGCTATGGTGGCATGGCGGTTGCTGCCAAGAGAGATATTCACAAAGGACATGTCGTGCGCTGGGGAGAGATTTTTGACGCCAATTATGATGAGATTTTAGCGATTCGCTGTCGACCGGATATCGATGTTCGGGTCATGGCGGCTTACGTTCGAGTATTGGAATCCTATCTTCGATCAGATTTAGAGAGCCTGAAGTCCCATGTGTGGTTGCTCCGTCAAGTGGTTGAGCAAGATCCTGAAAAGACGGCCCTATTGCTTTTAGATGTGGCCGAAGTTCGTTTGGCTGTTCGCGAGCAGGTCGAGTCCCAAGCGGTCGAAAGCCTGCTTCAGCGGTTAGCGTCTGAGATTTGGTCAGATGAACTTCGCGGTGAGAGCCATTTCGTCTTAGAAAGGTATTTTGATTCAAGATCACTCTACAGCGAGGCCAAGGAGCAGGCTCAACAAGCCTATCTTCATCTCTGGCGGTCTGGAGTTCGGCGCAAAGCCGTTCGGGCCTTGTGGAATCAGCTGGTGGCGGAGTCGAGATTGCGGCCGGAGAAAAATTATTTGAATGACCTTCAATTTTTGCTCAGGCGGGCTCGAGAAGCGCGCGATATTCCAACGGTTGGGTCGATACTGGTTGCGACTTCTCGCGAATATTACAAATTGGGTAGTTTTCAACTGGCGCTCTCCTTTGCAAATAAGGCGGTCGCTCGGCTAGAGCGCGTACACGGAACCTTGGATCATCATTTAGCGGTCGCTCATCGCTGCCACCTGTTTTGCGAACTGGGGGCTTCTCCTAAAGCGATCCTGGACGCCGAGTTCTTACGAACAAGCCCCTTTCCTAAGGTTCATGCGGCTCTCAGCGTTTTGATCGAAAAGTATCCAAGCCTGCGTCAAGCTTCCGATTTCGTCTCGAGCGAAGCCCCACTTCCATCATGGCAGGAAGTGGCGGAGGAGAAGAGCCCTGAGAATTTGACCAGTTTGGAAGAGACCGTGATCAGTGCGCTGCTCAAATCCCCTCGCACTCGAACGGATTTAGCCAGACACATCTACGGTGATAAAATGGCCACCCGAGTATCGACAAACCGACTTTTCAATTTGCTCAATCGGGTTCGAAAAAAGACTGGCAACGTGGTCGAATTTAAAAATGGGTACTACTTCATTCGCGACGCTTCGGTGTTGCAATGAGGCTTTGGCCTTTATTGGTCTTGGTCTACGGAATTCACGTTCACGCGGTTGAGATGGTTCACTCTTTGTCCAGTTCCTATCAAGACATCGTGAGCCAGAAGGTCTCTCGCATTACCGGCACCGCCTTCGTCTTTGCGAAGGGAGATAAGCTTTACGCGGCGACGGCGGCCCATATCAGCCAAGGCTCAGCGAGACAGCTTAAGTTGGACGGATTTCAGATCCCTGAATCGGACATGGTTCGTCGATGTGTGGATACGGGACTGGATCTTGAAGTGATCGAGCTTCGCTCGGGCTCGACCCCGCCCATGGGAACTTGGGACGCTAAAGCTCGCAAGGTTCGAGTGGATTGGTTAAGAGTGTCGACAGAGTCCGCATTGTTGGCTTCGGGGCGACCATTTTCACGGCAGCTTTTGATACCCTATGGAAGTTGGTCGATGTCGGGAGGCCTGTCCAACAGCTTTTTGGACTTGGCAGACGTGCGACGCTTGCCTTTTACAGGGGAGATTAAAGCCCTCGTACAAATAACACCAGGGATGAGTGGAACGCCTTTGGTCTCACGAGAATGGGATCAAAAAATGGGCTACGTAGAAGGGGTAGCATTGCGCACGACAAAGGGATTTCCTGAGGCCTTTTTTGCTTCGGCCGAGCAGCTCAGAGATCTGATCGAGACTTGTGATCGAGGCGATCAGCCAACCTCCCGAGCTAAGTGGGAGATCCGCAGTGGCCAACTCTTTCGAAAATGGCCAAGCTGCGAGGATCTTCCAGGACCCGCTAAGGAGCTGGGCAACTTCAATGGTTCGGATGGCGGTGAAGGATCGGGCTCGTCGATGTCATGGCCTGATTATGAGCGACAATTCCTATCACCTATGGCCATGCTCGATAGGGGATGGCAGTCGGGTCTTCTAGTCCAGGGCCAAGCCGTCTTAGGATTTGCGGCGCAAGATTACGACATGTCAGTTTATTCCAATCACTGTGGGCAACTGATCGGCGATAGCCAGACGATCCCTCGCATGGGCGCCGATTTCTTCGATTTGGTGGAAGAGCGCCTGATAGAAAGTCAAGGCTCGCCTCGTAGCGGTTTGAATTTGTGGTTGGAAAAGACGGGACTCCTGAGAATCTCTCTGAAAGGTGTTGGGCTGCTAGAGGACGAGATCGAGATCCGATTGGACCGACAGGGGCGACTGGTTGACAAAGTCGGGCAGCCGCTCCTGGCACAATTTGCGCCGATCCTTCCGGTGACGACCAAAAGCGGTGAGGAGGGCTGGCTCGATGTGCGCTCCCTCTTTTTCTGGAATCCAGAGGAATGGTCTGTACCGTGGGAGGATTCGTCCTGGAGAGGTCCAGAGCGAAGCAGGCCTTTTGTCCGCGTGAAGCTCAGACACACACCGATGATCCAAACATTTTTATTCGATGGCGTGGCCCGCGAGCATTGACCATCCTGAGTAAATTCTTTATGCCTATTGAATGTCCGCTGCTGATAGGTTCCAGGATTACGTCCAGCATCTGGTCGATCGTCTCCCTCGTGCTTACGCTCAGCGACTGTATCTTCAGCTGACTGATCCCAACAATATTCAAAATTTCGGTTTGTGGACCGCTGCCGTCTTAGCTGCTGTGTTGGGCGTCGGATATGCTTTTGCCTTTCGCGCGGTGGAATCTGTTGCGACTCGATTTTTAAGTGGCGAGTTTCGATATTGGGGCTTTGCCTTATCACCGATTCTGTTTGTTTGCTCTTGGTACGTGGTAAGGCGTTTTGGTCCCGAGGCTGGGGGCAGTGGTATCCCTCAAATTCTGGCCGCCAATGAAGCTTCCATGAAGCCTGAGGGCAAGGAGCTCACAGGCCGATTACTGTCCTTGCGGGTGGTGGCCGTTAAGATCATCAGCTCACTTTTTTGTCTTCTGGGAGGCGGAGCCATTGGTCGCGAAGGCCCGACTCTGCAAATTAGCGCTAGTGTTTTTTATTTTTTCGGAATGCGAATTAAAAAAATCGTTCCGAAAACAGATCCACAGACCTGGATCGTGGCGGGTGCGGCGGCCGGACTCGCTTCGGCGTTCAACACTCCACTGGGCGGAATCGTTTACGCCATCGAAGAATTGCAGATCGTTAATTTCTTGCGGGTGCGAATGCCGCTCATTAGCGCGGTGATCATTTCGGGATTAGTCGCCCAGTGGGTTTTGGGCAGTTATCTGTATTTGGGTTTTCCTTCTCTGCAGAACATTGGATTTCCCTTTCTTCCTTGGGCGTTGGTGGTGGGTAGTATCTCGGGCACGATGGGTGCGCTGTTCGGCCGAACTCTTTACGGACTTTGTATGCTTCGACTGCGTCTGACGACTTTAACCGGTCAGGCCTTGTTGGCCGCAGGTTGCGGGATTGCGATGGTCGGAATGTTTCAGGTGACGGAATTGGCATCTGGGCCGGGTATCGAAGTGATTTCGGGATTGTTATTTAAGGAAGAGCCGGCGAGCGTGTGGGTCGCTCTTGTTCGCTTCTTTGGTACGATCATATCTTATCTGTCCGGTGCGGCGGGTGGCATTTTCTCACCCTCTCTAGCGATTGGGGCCGCCATCGGTGGGCTGATGGCCGATTGGGTGAGCACCGGACACAATCACCTCGTGGTTTTGCTCGGTATGATTGGTTTTCTCACGGGAGTCACCCGAACGCCGTTTACTGCGTTCATTCTGGTGTTGGAGATGACGGATCGGCATTCGGCTCTCTTTCCGATGATGATGTCGGCCCTGATCGCGCTGAGTGCGGCTCACTTGGTGGACCGCAAGTCTTTTTACGAGCGAATGAAGGACAGGATTCAGTAAAATGAAATTATGGATATTTGTGACTTTGTTAGTGGCCTCTTTTGGGGCAAGGGCCGAGCCCAATCCGGTGCCGGTCGAGTTACCGGTTGTGGATGCGCCTTTTAACTTCTTAGATGACTCTTTTGTGGGACCAAGTATGCGACAGTCGTTGGCTCTGTCGACGGGGTTTTACGAGACCACTCATCGCGCCATTATGGGAGATGGGGAGAAGAAGAGTGGGCGGGTGTGGCGCCATTTTGCGATTGCGGGTTTCGACATTTTGACGACTTGGGTTCCGCTGGGTTCTTCATGGTTGCATGAAGAGTGGCATCGAGCCGTTATGACCCGCCGGGGAATCAGCAGCTACGATGACATTAATGATTTTCCATTTGGACGTTCACTGATTGCGGTTAGTCATGTGACCGACGATGATCTTGTTCGACTTAAGCGCGATCATCCGGCCGAGCAGGTGCGTTTGAGCGCGGCCGGCATGGAAGCCCAGGAGTCACAAAATCTGCTGATCGAATCCCACCAGTTCTTTCACGGGGCTCCGGCTAACAATCGATTTTTGCTTTGGTACAATAAGTTTGGCGTCATTGGCTATTTGGCCACCTGTGCCGGTGACCAGGCCGACACGAACACGAATAAACAGAACACGGACGATGGCTCTGACGTTGGAAAGCGAGACTTTACCGGTCTTGATTGCACGGCTTGGGTGTACGATCTATTCAGGCCCGATGAAGCCTACGCCACTCGTGGAACGCATCCCTCTGGTGTTGGCATCGATCGCTACATTCGCTATTCCGACTTAAGCGAAGCGGAGAAACGGTTCTTAGGCCGGCAGGTTTATCTTTCGGCTTTGAATTTTGTCGATCCTTTTTTGATCGGCTATGATCGCTTTGAGATGTCGATTGGATCCCGAACCATTTCTTACGTTCCACGCTTGAGTCATCAGATCACTTCATTTGGTTATGTGGTGGACGCGCATTTGATGGTGCAATTTGGTCGACACAATATGCATTTTCAACTGCACAATGGCTTTAATGATCGGGTGTACTTCCCAGGGTTTTCGTTAAAGGTCATTGAGTTCCCTCTCACGGGGCGACTCAGTCTTTCGCCCAGTCTGACCATTTGGAACCAGCCCAAACGCCAGCGCTACAACGCCAAAGCCGGGGAGCTATTGACGGCGGCAGGACTTGAGGCTTCTTACCGACACAGTGATCGGCTGCGGACTTTCATTGGGGTGGAGGCGAAGTCTCCAGGCTGGATGGCGGGACAGGTTTTTGTGGATCGAGCTTGGCAGACGATGGTCGGGGCTCGTCTCAACGTTTTTTGAGAAGAACGGTTTCAGTCTCCGGTTTGGTTTTCCGATAATTTCTGTATGAGTTCATTGCATCGTTATAGGAAGTCGGGCGGATTCATTCAATTGGTCTCTCTAATAGAGACTTTTGGTCCGCAGAAGAAAGAAAAATTTCTCGAAATGATCGAAGCTGAGTCCTCCGTGTGGGCGCAGGCCCTGCGTGAGAAAATGCTGACCTTCGAAAGAATTTTTTCATGGCCGGAACAAGTGATGGTTGAAGTGTTCAAGAACCTGCCACCGAAGACTCTGGCTTTTGCGATCAATGGCCTGAAAGAGGATCAAAAAGAAAAAGTGCTTTCTTATTTTTCGCATTCGGAAAAGCGCAAATTGGAAATCATTGTTTCGGAAAATGTACCCAAGCCTGAGGAAGTCGCTTCCACGCTAGCTAAAGTGGTCGAGCACACCCGGGCCATGCTGAAGAGTCGTGAGCTTCACGCCGAGCGTTTTGATGAATCTCTTTTGATTCCTGAGGACTTTGAAGTCAAATTAGAAGAGCTGGCCACCCAGGTTCAGTTTGAAGCCATGACCGATGGCCAAAACGTGGTGAAGACGGTGCCGGCTTCGGCCCGCAAAGAAACGTCTCACGCGGCCCCCGCTCCGCAGCCCCATCATAACGCGGCCACCCCCAAGCCTTCGGCCGATGTGATTCAGCTGCAGTCGATGATTTCTCAGGTTCTGAAGGAGAACAAGGCTCTCAAAGAGGAAGTCACAGTTCTTCGGCAGAAACTCGAAGCCATTCGCAAGATCTCTTAGACTAACGCTGCTGCCAAGTGGGTTTTGTATCGGGGCTATTGCCTTGCACCGGTGTAAAAATAATCTGAATCTTTTGGCCGTTAAACTTTTCCCAATCAATTCGCTGGGCAAAGATGACGATCGAGTCATTCATCGTATTGTAGACCCAGTGCCCATTTTCACCTTCGGTGAGCTCCTGATTGCCGATCACGACCCGTAGGCGATTCTTTGAGTCTTTGGTCTCCTGCACGCCACTGGGCAGTGGGACGATAATTTCACGCAAAGCATCTTGGCGGATCTGGGTGCCGAAGCGAGCCAATGTGGTTCCATAATCGGCCTCGCAAATGGAAAGCACGTGGCCCCCTGTGGAGGAGTTGTCATCCTGACTGAGTTCGGCCAGGCGAGCGAGCGGGTTGTCTCGCGGCCCAATGACTAGTCGAGTGGGCCAGCGGCGATTGACGGCCCAGGCTGGATCTGGTTTGCAAGAGTCAAATCCGGGCTGACTGGTGCCGATGACCATTCCAGGCTTAAAACCAATGGTGAACACGCGGGCCTTTTGGGTGTCGCCGATGGCGCGTTGTACACGGTCCCATACTGTCTCAGGGGCAAGACCGCTGGCGTCCTTTGCATCGCTAATCAAAATGGCGACGAAGAGAGCACCGGGGCGGCGAAACCCCTTATTTGCGCCGTTCACAATCATCGCGTTTTCGAGTGAGCCCAAAAGGGGAGTGAAGAGTTCTTCTTCTTCCGGTCCGGAGGCGCACATATGGGTGGCGTCTTTATTGATTAAGTCTTTCACCAGGTTCGTGTTTACATCTGGATCCAGGGCGCGCGATAAAATTTGGCGAAAGTCATCGTGAGACGTAACGAATCTTCGATTTTCAGGAAGCTCACGAATGACTTTCAGTGTGCCGGGATCTTCCCAGTTCACGGTCCCGCCACATTCCTTTTCAACGATCGGGCCATACCGGTGAGAATCATGGACCAATGTATATCCAATGTGAAAGTCCAAATTTTTGATTTTGGCCAGCTCGTTAACAAAAAGATGGATGTTACGGCTGAGATTTTTCTGGTGATTGCGCATGGATCTGGAGTCATCGATTACAAACAGAATGTCGACGCGTGGGTCGACATCGATCGTAAGGCCCCCAACTTCAGTTTTTGCGGGCGTGTATTCCACTTTGGCTTTCGGCGCCTTAGCCGGACCAGAGAACGGTGGGTTGTTCGTCTGGCAAGCGGCGAGTGCGATCATCAAGACGGGAAAAATAGCGAGGGACTTAAAACTTGTCATAAGCTTGCTCCTTTGAGCTGGGGACAGTCTTTGACTTTGGCTTGATAGTGATCGAGTTCATCGAGCCAGACTTCGTCTGAGGTGTGCGGAAAAACCAAAACATCGCGACCGTTTTTAGCGTTTTTATCGACGGGGGGGCGCTGTCCTTTAAGATTGTCATCGGCGGCCAGGCGATGGACGACCTCGGCTTCGGCTATATGCATTTTATTTAATATTTTTCGGTATTCGCCGAGCTCTTGCTTCGCCAGTAGACGCAAGCGCTTTACAGCTTTGGCTCGGTACTCGTCAGCCTGAACTCGGGCGATGCCCATGATTTTGGCCAGCCAATGTGAGGCCCCAAACGCTTCGGAAGCCTTATCAAGGCTTTCGGCTTTTTTCATTTCTTGTAGAATAAGGTGTCGGGCTTCCATCCATCGTTTAAAGTCATGGTCTCTCAGAGCCGATCGGGGCAGAGACTCGAGTTGGGGTCCCACGGCCTCTATCGAGAGACCTTGCTCGTCAATGCGGGCCAAGGCTTGATTAAGTCCAGAGTTACTGCCGCGCTCGCTTAGATTTTGCATTTCAGTCAGACGATGGCGCTGACGTTTTTTGAAATCCTCGGAGTTTTTGAACAGGCGCACATAATCGCAGGTCTTCAAGGACAACAATGCATTAAAGTAAAAGCTCTCTGGGCCCGCCAAAGGGGCCAGAGCAGGTGAAAGCAGTGTGATGGTTTCGGCCATTGCCTTGTCGTGATCATCTCGACGCAGGTGAATCCAAGCGCGCTCTTCGACTGACTCCAGCCAAAGTTCCGAGCCCTTTGGAATTTGTTGATAGGCGTTGAGGGCGGCATCTAAATCGCCCTTTTGATAAAGGATGCGACCCTCGGCCGATAGAATTTGATCTTTGCCGACGGCGGTTTGACCCGACTCTTTCAAGAGTTTAACGGCCTTCAAGCCCTCGTCCGGTAAGTTCACGATCGGGGATTGGGTGGCGATCTGCCACCAAATGCGCGCCTTTAAATTCTCCTGATCGGAGGGGATGCGAGAGGCCACGCGCCATGCACCCAGAAGAGATTTTCTGTCTTTGATCTTAATTTCAGGTTCGACATTGTTGACGGCGCTTCGCCAGAATCCGTTGGTTAACAAGTAGCCCTTTTGCACGAAAGGATAGGACTTTAGATTCTGTGACCAAAGGCCCTTTAATTCTTCATTTAAGCCCCGAGCGCTGGGATTTTGCATCAGTAGAAGAGTCGATAGAAACGGCAAACCATTTTGTGACATTAAGTAGGCATAGACCGCTTTGCCAGTTTCGGTGCGGTCGTAATCAGAAAGTCGCATAGCGTTTGGCCAGACCATCATGGCTTGGCGATAGTTTCCGCCTTGGATAAGGGCTTTGACTTCTTTTTCTGGCCCGGAGGAACCGGGCAGGTATTCAAACGAAGCGAGAGCTCCATTTGAAATTCCCAAAACGAAAACTAAAATCCAAGCGCGTAACATAAGCCTTCTCCTTAAAGTAGGATTCCTAAGGTGACGGATAAAAGAGTTTGGTCGATCGATCTCTTGTGGGTTTCAAATCCGTCGAAGATTTGATCTTGATAGCCCTGCCACCGGGCTTCGAGTCGCGTCGATACGTGTTGGGCCAGCCAGAGACCGACGCCGCCGCCCGCGGTGTACAGCGGGGTCGTACCTGAGGAGGCGAGGTTGATTTGCCCTGCACCGGCCAAAATGTAAACGTCGAATTGAGAAATCCCCATATCGAACAAATTCATTTTTCCGTAGATGGGATAGAAATTCACAACGCCCAGCCAACTCTCCTTGGCCCAGTCAATCCCGGGCTGACGAAAACCAGATTCGCCGGCGGCTCGTCTTGATTCCGCATCGGCGAACACTTTGTCGCCTTCTCGATTCAACGAATTCGAAGCGTTATAATAACGGGCGCCGACCGACCATCGTGGAGTCACATGAAAATCAACGTGTCCTCCGAGTAAATTGGTATTCACGTAAGGATCGCCGCCAGTAACAAGGGAGCCGTTGACTCCGACTTCTAGCCGAAATCGGCGTTCGACTTCTCGATTTTGTACGACGCGTACGCGATTTTTGGGATCGATGGCGCGGGCCTTGCGCATCAGGTCCTTGTTGGCTCCGAGTGCGTCCATTTCTTTAGTTAGATCCGCGGCAAAAGTTTGCACGCAGAAAATGAGAAGGATTGCGAGGAGTGTCTTCATTTTACTTCTCCTTTAAGGGCGGGGGGAGTGGGCGGTGCGGGTGCAGCTTCTGGCGCGGGAGCGGCGGGAGCAGCGGGAGCGGCCGGTGGTTCGGGTTTTTCAAATTGCACCTGGATCACCCCGAGTTCGGGCACAGATTCCTGATTGTTCACTTTGCTGATGACTTTTGTGTAAAAGACGGCGGAAACCGTTTTTCCACTGTCTTTGATATCGGCCGGCACATTCAACATGCCCGGCAGGAATTGGCATTTAAAAGTCCACTTGGTCGAATTGGCCATCGGTGTGGGGTCCGCATCACAGCGAACGGCCGTGTGTGCGTCTAAGACCTTGCGTTCACCGGTTTCGGCTTGACGAGAGAACGTGAAAATCGGGCTGGCCGGGGCCAGATTGGGATTTCCGAGTCGATCATTCACCTCAATAACAAAGGGAACTTCAGAGGTTTTTGACGAAATGGAAGTTTGTGGCAGATTGACTAGGGCCACAATCGGGCGATCTTGATTCTGTTCGACGAGTAAAGTGATCCGTTCGCGCGCGATCTTGCCGGGACAGAGCTTGGCGAATGAGGCCGAGGTCATGGACAGGCTTAGACTTTCACGTAAGAAAAATCGACCGGCTGATAGCCGCTGAGGTGTCCAAGTGATCTGGTGGACCTGCTTGGCGCCATCTTTTTTTGTTTGCGTGATGTCCACGCCAGTCGGGGCTTTCACTTGGACCTGAAAATCGTCGCCGAGGTAGTTTGTGATGCTGACTCTGTACTGGGACTGCCTTCCCTCAGCAAATGTTAGGACTTGTCCGCCCTCTGTGTTCTCGATCTGAATGCCGAAGGGTTGGCGGCAGTAGTATTGCGAATTGTCGGGATCTGGCTTTTTTACTTCCGGCTGACCGTAGGGAACAACACCCTTTTTGTCGACAATCGACTCGGAAACTTTTGGATATTTCCGTGTGGGATTGGACTGTCGCTTAAAGAAGTTTTGCCCTTGGCAGGCTGTCAGCAGCGCGACTCCTACGGCAATCCAGAATATTTGGAATGAAACATTTTTCATTCGATTCTCCTTATCCATTGGACATTCGTTTCAAAACAAAGGGGTAGGTGACCTTAACGTTCACGCCCCCGACCGGTTTCGGAAAGCGCCAGCCTCGCAATCGGTTGACGATACAACCTTCGACCTTGGGACTTCCGACAGAACTGCTTTGCACCCCTGCGGACGAGATAGATCCAGAACCCGAGATGACGAATCGCATGTTCAGTCGACCACTCAGCTTCGGGTTTACTTGGAGACCAGTTTCGTAGCACATAAGCACTTCGCCTAAGTGGCGATTGATAACGGCGGCAATCTGATCGCGGGTCAATCCACCTTCAACCGAGGCTTCTTCTTGCACGGGTTCAAAGTAGGCGGCGGCTGTGCCACCCAAATTCATTTGTCCATAGCCGGGGCGACCGCCTCCGGCGCCCCGAGTTCCGTACCCGCCTCCGCCTTCGACTTTTTCACCGCGGCCCATAGCGGAGGCAACCAATCCTTTGCCTCGGGCGGCCCGCTCCATTCCGCCGGCGCCTTCAGCCCCAGCGCCAGTCCAGGAGGTTCCTTTGGAATCGTTCAGGGCATTCATATTGAATCCGGCCGATTTTTTAGAGCCGGAGCGCATCCCGCCAAGTGCGCCGAGTGCGCCTACATTTTCGACTTTTACTTTTGTGCGAAGAGGAGCATTGGCCTTGATCTTGGCTTTCGTTCGAGCTGTTAGATTTTTGGTGATTGTTTTAATTGGAGATTTTCTTTTCACTTTTGCAAACTTTTGTACAGGTTGTACAGGTCGCTCACTGGGTCTAACGGTAGGGACCTTTTCGGCCAATGGAGGCGGAACCAAAGTGACGATCGGGTCTGGCTTTTTTACGAACAGAGGCTCGATCAATAGTCCCAAAATTAAAATGAGGAACATAACGCCCAATTGGACATAGGCGGCGTACTTGTAAATAGTTTTTTCTTGTTCTTTGGAGTCGGTGGGTGGCTGTACGAGCTGGGTGGTTCGATCTACGTCGGCGACAAAGCAAAACCGACCGCCATTGGCCAACTCGGTCGGACGTGATTTAAATGTCTCGGCGGCACCTGAGCGAAGCACAGAGTACCGAATTCCTTGAGCGTCGAGTTCGGTCAAGTCGCCGGTGACTTCCACCCGCTTGACATCATGGCGATAGACCAAGTGCAGCTGATCGGCGGCGCAGGAGAAGACGCGAACCGTTTCACCTTTGTCGTTTTCAAGAACAAATCGTCCAGCTTGCATAATTTTACTCCTGATCCGCCGCCTCTTTCAGGCGGTCCTTAAAATCTTTTCTGACTTTGAGTAATTCACTCAAACCTTTTTCATCTTCCACTTTGGCCGTGGCTTCATCAGGAACTTGGTATTGACCATGTAAAGTGGAGCCATCAAATCGAACATCTGTTTGCAGGGGCGTTGAATTTTTCTTTCGACTTAGAGTTTTAGCAGGGGCCTCGGGGCCGAACATGATGAACGCCAACATCACGAAAACAAAAAGGGAGATCCAAGATCGAAGTGTCATAAGGTGGTTCCCTTCTTAATCGAATCAATGCGCTGATCGAGAAAGACCACCATAGAAGCGCGCCCCGCTTTGGACTCGAGGTCGCGCAAAGCTTGTGCACGAGCCAAATCAAACGGCTGTTCTTGTAGGGCTCGTCGAGCGATCAAAATGTCCCGTTGTGAAGGTTTGCGATAGGGCGTGCTCAACAAATCTTTTAGATGATTTTGTGCATGGGGAGGCGCGCATTCGATAAGACTCTTCATTTCGCGGGCGTAGAGTTTTTGAATGTCTTGGGAGGCCGATCGATAGGCAGTTTGCACGTCATGTAACGTGGCGGATCCACCCCAATGAGATTTTAAGCGAGACTCCAAGCGTTCTGCTCGTTGTAAATAAGGATCACTTTGGGCCTTCAACAAACTTTGATATTGATTGCGATCCGCTGGGCTTAGCCGACGAGGAATAGGGAGGGCCAAGATGTCGTGGTAGAGTCTTCGATTTTCTCGAGCGAGCATTCCAATTGAGAGCGCCTGAAGAGTCCAATCTTTCATGTTAAGAGCCTCTTGCAAATTTCTCTCGGCCATGCCGATCAGGCGCAGGCGTTCACGAATGGTTTTCTTCATGACGGCCTCGCTGTAACCAAAGATTTTGTGGCGTGCGATCTTCTGGTCAAAACTTTGGAAGTCGCGAAGGGCCACGTGTCGGGCCAGAGTTTGACCCGAGGGATAGCGCCCGATGCGGGTGGTTTTCAACAAACGGCTGGCCTTTGAATAGTTGGGTTCAGACGCAAAGACCTCTAAAGCCAGATCGGCGAGTAGATCGGGGTGAAGGCGCAGTGATCTCAGGTGACGATCCAATTCACGCCAGCGATTTTTCGCTTGGCGGACCAGAGTGACACGAGCCAGGTTAGCGAGTCTCGGATTTTTTTCGAACCGTAAGTAGGCCTTGTTATGTGGGCGGGAATCTCGGCCGGCCAGGTCAGCCAACAGAGCTAAGCGAAGCTCGCGATTGGCCGGACTCAAAGTTTTGAGCGTCGCTTTTTTGGAAAGATCATAAGCTTCACCGAAATTGAGTTGCATTTCGGCCACCCAGATTTTTTTGGTGATCGCCCAGTCGCGATCTTTCGCACTTAAATCTGCGAGCGCCAAATACCGAGAAAGGGAATCTCGCAGGGTCTCGAGTTCGCCGGCTTTTTCGGATAAAACGATTTTGTTGCGCAGGATCTTGGCCCGCTCTTTGGCATCGGCGCCCTCGAGATTGATTTTGTTCAAGTCGGCGAGGCCCGCCAGATAAACAGGGCGCTGAGTGTTCTTCGATTGAATTTGGCCGGCGATGCGATTTAGGGTCGCCTGGCGAGAGAGTTTAAGGTACTCCAGCTTTCGACTTGGAATGAGGCGAGCGTACTCAATTGCGCGGGTCTCTAGGCTAGTGTCATCTTTTTGTGCCACTAAACTATCTAAAGCCAAATCAGCCGCTTTCGCGCGAAGTTCGGCGGGGCCGTGGGGAGTCGAGGTGATCAGAGCGTGAAACTCTTGGAAGGCGGGGACGAAGCGTTTGGTCTCAAAGTACAAATGGGCTCTTTGGTAGCGGACTTCCCAGGCTTTGGGCCCTTGCGGTTGTAACTGAAGGTAATGATTGTAGGCGGTTTCTTTGATTGTGGATGATTTCAGAGATTCGGCCATGCTGATCTCGCCCAATAAGGAGCCTTCTAAGATGGCTTTTTTATCACCCGCTAAATCCGCTGAGCGATGAAAGAGTTCACCCGCTTCTTTGTAGCGTTTCAAATCGGCCCCGAGTTGAGCGCCCCAGTGGGCGACTTCCGCATCCGCAAAAGCATTGCTATAAGATTTGTAACAGGCGAAGAGAGAGGGGCTCGATCCTTTTCCTAGCGACTTATGCCAGGACGTCAGGAATCGCTTCATTTGATCGCGGGTGGGCGCGCAGCGCGATTCGTCTGCGCAAGGCTTTGATGTGTAAAGAGCTAGGGCCTTGTTATACATTTGAACGGCCGATTTTTTAAGATCCAAATCGAGGTGTAGACGGGCGAGGCGAGTTTGCACTTCGAGCTTTTCATAATGATCGACTTCGCCTTCTTCGACATAGGCGGCCCAAACGGCCAGTGCTTGTTTCTTTTTGCCTAGCCGTTCGGCCTCTTCGGCCAAAGTCTTCAAGTTGGCGCGCCGACCTTCATCAGGGCTCAATTGTCGAAGCCGTTGAATGTCTGATGTGGTGAGCGGTCCTCGTGCTAAGAATCGGGCCAAATCGGAACTCACGTCTTGCACAAATCCAGGTTCAATCCCATCACCGTTGGTGGAAGAGGTTCGCAACCAATCTGGATTATTTAAAAGCGCAATCAGTGCAGCGGTGGCGGGCTTCAGCTGCCCCAAGTTGAAGAGGCACCAAGCTCTGCGGTACTCGACAAAGGCGCGGGATCGCAGATTTTCTTGGCGAGCTCGGTCGTAAAGCTTGAGAGCCGCGCGAAACTCACCTTTTTTAAAACTCAGTTCGGCTAAGTTGGTGTAGGCCAGGCCGCGGGTTTCACTGGTGTATTTGTTCTTAGGGGCCTGCGTGATCGATTGGTAGAGAGCGTGTGCGCGATCTGCCCGGCCATTCATCGTATGCAGATGCGCCACCTGAAGCAAAAGATCCCCTTGGCGCTCGGCCGGGGCCTTCGGCATGGCTTCCGTGTAAAGTCGAATGGCGATTCGGCGATCTTCGCGAGAGCTCGGGCCGTCCCCGGCCATGGCTTGCAAGCGGGCCCGGTCTGCATAGAGGTCGGCTAGGCGAAGTAAAATCCCCGGTCGTTCTTCCGCATTTTTGTCCATGGATTCAAGGCCGATTTCGAGGCGACGAATAACCTCATTGTGGGTCGCTTGGTCCATCTTCACGGCAAACGAAGTTTGCATGAAAAGAACTAGGACTATCATGATCAATCCGTCGACCATTGCTTTACACCCCTGACCTAGCGGCACAAAGGGCAAGAGGTATGCCGGTGCGGGAGCCGCTGAGGGCGTCTTCCAGCTAAACACAGTGACGATTTACGTCACCTCAGGTCGATTTTTGGCGATCTGAAGATTTTCTAGGGTTGATCACCCGTTTGACGAAGAAAATCCTTCGCTCGCTCGGGCAGACGGTCCGCGGACACCAAGAGAAGCGAAACTTGCCAAAGCTCTGTAGCGCTTAGGGAGTCTCTGAAGCCCGGCATGCCCGTCAAGCGAATCCCACCATCGATCAGGCGGTGGATATTACCCACCGGATAGCCGACCGCGCTGGATTCGGGTTTTAGCAGTTCCGGCGGCGGGGGAAAAAGACCTCGAGCAATGGGCGAGGGTGGCGCCCCCAGATGACCATGGCAAATGGCGCAGTTTTGCGCGTAAACTTTCGCTCCGGCGATAAGGTTAATTTCATCCGCCGCAATGGGGGATTCTTCTTTGTCCGCCCCACGCAGATAAACTTCGAGAGCCTTTTCTGCGAGAGACTCCTCAAAAGGTAGAGACTTCGCTTTGGTGGCGACCGGAACGGAACCCAATTCAAGGGCTATGTAACCTGCGACGAAAAGAAGTAAGTAAGCGATCAGGAATCCGGCAAGAAAGCGAACCATGCCTGAGTTCGGTCGCAAGCCTTATGCCGAGGTCAGATGAAAGGTCGCCATCATGGAGATCGCAAAAGGGATTCGCCGGGGAAAAACGCCACGCTTAGGCGGGGACGTCGCCCCAGTAGTCGGGCTTAATTGGATTGGGATCTGGATCCGGCACACGATCGGAGCCGGAGCGATCCGGTTGGTTCAGGGGTGATGCCTTGGAGGACTCGCACGCCTGAACTCCTAAGAAGAGGAGGGCAGCTGCTAAAAGAAGGCCCCACATTTTCCAAGTTTGTTTCATGAACTCTCTTACAAGCAGGGTGTAGGCCAGTTCGACAGTGTCTATCTTTTGTTTCGGCGTCTAAGGTTTGATCATTGTTCGTCTAGTTCGACGTTTCAATTTGAGAAATTCGATCGCGAGAGCCCAAAATTGCTAACAGGTCCATGAGTTGTACGCATGCACCTAGGGCTCAAATCCCCCAAGGGGCCGCGTTGTCGGCACAAATGTTGGTTAGGGAGAAGACTGTGCATTTTATTTGGGAGGACAGATATGCGCAGTTGGCTTGTCATCACAGGAACATTGATTTTATCAACCCAGGCCATGGGTGAGAGTCTTAGCCCAGGTGGATTTTTTCTACCGGGTTATGGATCCTCACCGGTCCAGCGCGCACGAGTCGATGTTGCGCCCCCGGGTCCTCCAGTTAAAATACTCAATCCAGATGCGGGCCGACCAACCGATCATCCCGCGAAGGTCATTGTGGATCAGTCGAAACAGGAAGCCTGCTTTATCACCCCTGAAGGTCGCGAATGCACCAAGGTCTCTACCGGTGGTACGGTTAAGGTGACTGAATATGGAGTCAAGTGTGGAAAGACGGATCCCCGAGATCGAGTCTTTGTTCCTGCGGTGAAAGACAAAGAAGTTCGAGACCAATACGATGCCCAGTTTCGTGCGGAAAGGCGCAATTTAGATGACGATCAAATTCAAGAGTTGATGTCGCGTAAGAGCTACCTGGAAAGTCGCGAAGATTATGTGCGAAAGCACGCCACCATGTTTGAGGTCTGGAAATCCCGAACCTACAAAGATGACAACGGTGTTGAAATTCCTCTACGTAAAGCGATTAAAATTGGTTTCGGAGAGCGAGGACAAGTGGCCGATGGCACGGATTGGAACGGTGAGTTCTTTCACTGTGTTCCGGGTGGACCTGAGAACAATCCAACGAAGTACTCGTCCAAATTGGGCCAAGCCGTTTCAGGTGGTTGTGTTCGTCTGCCGAGTTCCATGTGTCGAAAGCTTTTCGGGATCATGGAAAAATACAAGGGCCTTGAGATTAGCATTCAAGGCAATCGACCCGAGTGTGATCCTCAGCTTTTGGCAGAAACCAGGGCTCGCTGGGATGCTGGTGAATTTAAGCGGCACCAAACGGGATCGGAAGGCACTTTTGGAGATTCAGATTTCTTTACGGGCTTTTTCAAAAGCATCTTTGGTGGATTTTCGCAAGGCAATCGACCCAAAGCCGGTGTGGCCCCAGCCGAACCGCAGCCGAAACAGGCCGGCGCCCCTCAGCGCCGGCGGTCCGATAGAGAGTGGACCAAGTCGGTTTTCGACAATACGGGCGGCTAGTAAAAAAGAGATTGCCCGCTTAAGAGAATCAAGCCATACGAGGGCATGAAGAAAACAGTCTCTTTGTCCTTTTGTTCGATTCTTTTTGCTTTCAATATTCATGCAGCTGACAAGGGCTGGACGGGGATACCGTCCTCTCAGTTTACTCTGAATCCGCCGCCGAGCGCGGGATCGAAAGAAGACAAAGACGATCTCGCCCAGGTCTTAGTCTATCAACAGACGGACCGCCGTGAGGCCTGTGAACTCGGCGCCTCACAAGAGCATCCGTCGTTCTCCACCTTTTATGGAAAGTCGGATTTGCTTACGCAGCAGGAAAAAAAGACGAAGGGACCGATCGTCGAAAAAGTGATGAAACTCGCCGTGCGCGTGGCGAGTTATCACAAAGGCAAGTTTATGCGACCGCGACCCTATCAGCGCGACCGAAGAATTCATCCCTGTATTGAAGCCCCGACCGGTCAGCGATCCTATCCTAGTTCCCATGCGGCGGCCGCTTCGGCCAGTGCCTGCGTATTGTCCTTGGCCCTTCCCAAAAAGGCCGACGAGTTGCTGAATTACGGTGGTTATTTGGGGGAGCTTCGCGTGATCATTGGCGTTCATCATCCCACGGACGTAAAGGCCGGTGCAGACCTCGGGTGGGCCGTGTGTGAAGAATTGCAGCAGCGACCCGATTTTATGGCGGAGCTAAGGGCCCACTGAGGGTCCATTTAGATGTCTGAGGTCGCCCGTACTTACTTTATTGCGATGGCGCTTGAACAGCTTCAGGGTCAACCGGATTTGCAAAGAGTTCTTGGCAAGATCAAGCGAACACTTAAAGAAAAGGATAAGGTTTTTGAGGCCGTTCCCGCGAGGCTTTGGCATTTGACCTTGGAGTATTTGGGGCCACTCTCAGCCGCGGAGTTGGCCTTGGCCAAAGATTCCCTAAAGAATTGGCAACCGCCCGTTTCAGAGTTGGATCTTGAGCTTCAAGGTGGAGGGGCTTTTCCGGACCCACTGAGCGCACGGGTTTTATGGTTAGGGGTGCCGCGGGCGAAGCCACTTATCGATCTGCGCCATTCCCTTCGAGAACACCTTGTGTCACAGGGGGTAAGGCGATTGGAAGACCGGGAATACGTGCCGCATTTGACTCTTTTCAAGTTTCGAAACGCTCAATCGGTGACGGAGTTGCTAGGGCTCCTCGGTCGACGCCGATATGGAATGGTAAAAACCACGTCCATTACACTTTTTGCGTCGTTCATTGCCGGGGGATTGCGTCGCTATGAACCAGTCTTGGCCTGCCCGCTGCGCAAGATCTAAATCTCTTGTGCCCTCTACAGGCCAGAGTTACGATCAGAGGGTTCAATGACAACTTCTCCCGGAGAATTCAACGTGATGAGAATGAGAAAGAGTAATGCCTTTATTTTAAGCATCCCACTGATCTTGCTAGTCGCGGGATGTTCGCGCAAGCCGAGCAATGAAAAAGCTCAGATCAGTTATTCTATCGGAGCGCAATTTGGGCGCAGTCTAAAGAGTCAAAATTTAGATCTGGATCCCAAGGCTTTGTCGATTGGTATGCAAGATGGACTCAAAGGCGACAAGCTCGAGCTTTCAGATGAAGAAATGCAAGGCGCTTTGACGAAGTTGTCGGAGAATCGTCAAAAGGCCATGCAAGAAGAAGCTGAGCAAGCCAAAGGCAAAGCGCAAGCCTTTATGGATCAGAACAAACAGGCCGAGGGCGTTCAGACAACCGAAAGTGGTCTGCAATACAAAATTATTGAGCCGGGCGAAGGCGCTTCGCCGACCGACGAGAATGTGGTGGTGGTTCACTACACGGGAGTCTTGGCGGATGGAACTGAGTTTGATTCGAGTGTGAAGCGAGGACAGCCGGCCGAATTCCCAGTGCGTGGAGTGATTCCCGGTTGGACGGAGGGACTCAAGCTTTTGAAAAAAGGTGGTAAGGCGAAATTTTGGATTCCGCCTGAACTCGGTTATGGAGATCGGCGTCGGCCGAACATTCCGGCCAATTCCGTTTTGATTTTCGACGTCGAATTGCTCGACATCAAAGATGCGCCGCCACCACCAAAAATGCCGCCGGGCCATCCTCCGGTGCCTGGAAAACCGAAGCATTCTGCGAAAGGAAAAAAATAATGTCTGACGATCTAAAAGCTGAAGTGGAACGACTGAAAGCTGAGAATGAAGCTCTGAAACAAAAGAAGCCTGGAGCCCGCAGTGGCGCTCTGACGATGAAGGTCAGTGAAAAAGGCGCCTTGTCGATTTATGGAATGGGCCGCTTCCCTGTGACTCTCTACAAGGAACAGTGGCTGAAGCTTTTGGCGATCTCCGATGATATTAAGAAATTTATCTCGGAAAACGATGAACGTCTTAAAACCAAGGATTAAAACTGGCGACGACAGGATAGTGGTCGGACGGGAGCTTCAATCTCTCGTCCAAAGTGCTCGGCAGTGGCATTGCGACCTTCAAGTCACTGCGATAGCGAAAGACCTCGGTTCCTTCGGACATTAGTTGTTCGCGTAAATCGGGTGATATAAAAACATAATCGATTTGAAGCCCCTGTATCTGACTATGACGGCCAAACTGAAGTTGAGTGGCGGTCTCTTCTCCTTCTCGATTCAAAATATCCATCACACTTTGTAAGTCAGTCTTGTGAAGAGCGGCAAATTCAGGCGCTTGGCCAGCACGACTGGCGTTGCCATTGAAGTCGCCGGCCAATATGACCGGGATCGGTGGAGAGAATTCTTGCCGGATCTCGGAGTAGATTTCGGCCACCAAACTGGCCTCCGCTTGACGCCGTAAAATTCCGTTGGGGTCAATACCCTCTGGATCGAGTTTGGATTTAAGATGCACACAAAGAGCGATTAAGAAGGGGCGGTCGGCTCCGGGCGTGTACAGGCGGAGTTCGGCGCAATCCCGCGAGAGGTAGTGAGTCTTCGCTTCCGGCGTTTCATGGGGATAACGAAAGCCCAAGGGGCGGTCCCGATGGGATCTTAGCTCTATTCGATAGGGTAGATCTTTACGAACCAAATAACCGACGTCGATCCCGCGATCCGAATTCCCCTCAACCAAATACGGTCGATAGCGATCTTCCAAAAAATGATGGGTAAAATGGCGAATCGATTCATCGCCGCCGACCTCATTTAAGAAAACCAGGTCGGCATCAATGTCCTTGATGGTTTCGGCCAGCCAAAGGGTTTTGCCCAAGGGTTTGTTGGGAACGGTGGCGTGAGATAGGGCCTGCCAGTCTTTCTCGGGCACACGGGCCCAATCGCGTTTTACGCCTTCATCCAAATAGAGGAAGAGGTTTTCGGCGTTGAGTTGGGCGACTTTGAAAATGTTTGGCTTAGGGGCAGGCATTACCTATGATAGCGGGAAATTTCGTCCAAAGGGAGATTATGGCGTCGCAGAAGCGAAAATTACTTTGGGGTTGGTCAAAAGAGCCGCTACTTCGGCGCTACATGAATAGATCAGGGTCTAATTTCAAACGGGTGGCGTCAGTGTCGCTGCGTTCCGGCGGACGTCCTGGTTTTCCGCTGGTGAGTGAGGATCACGGCGATTCTTTAAATGTGCAATCCTTCCCCATGAACGATGGCGATTTGGAGACAGATCCGCAGCTGAAGACATCGGCATCGGTTCGAGTTCGTGATGCGATGGGCCCGTTGGTGTCTCATCTCGAAAAATGGCAGCCCGAGTTGATCCGTTTTGACTTGGCTCTGCCTGCGGCCCAATGGCCGTCTGTGGTGATGGGATTAGAGCTGGCTCTTTATCGTTATCGGCGGGTGCGTTCGTCTGAAGAACCGGCCTTTAAAATAGAATTGGCCGCTAAGGGCAAGCCGGTTTCGATGAAGACTCTTGAAGCGGCCTTGGCATCAGCTCAGGCTGTGAATTTGGCCAGGCACTTGGTGAATCTACCGCCGAATCAGCTTTACCCCAAATCTTACGCCGATTTCGTGTCTGGAATTTTTGCCGGCGTGAAGGGCTGCAAGGTCGAAGTTTGGGATGAAAAGCGTTTGAAGAAAGAAAACATGCGCCTTCTGATGGCCGTGGGGCGTGGCTCCCAGCACAAACCGCGTTTGGTTCATATTCGGTATCGGGGTGGGGGGACGAAACCCTTGGTTGCGCTTGTCGGTAAAGGCATCACCTTTGATTCGGGCGGATTGGATATAAAGCCATCCAGTGGGATGCGTCTGATGAAAAAAGATATGGGTGGATCGGCGGCGGTTGCGGGCGCGGCCCTTTGGACCGTTCTTACCGGTGCGAAGTGCAATGTGGATTTTTATTTAGCGCTGGCTGAGAACTCTGTTAGCGGTCGAAGCTTTCGACCCAGTGATGTGGTGACCTCGCGTCGCGGTCTTTCGGTCGAAATCCACAACACGGATGCTGAAGGAAGATTGGTTTTGGCCGATGCTCTTGATGTAGCCGTTTCTCAAAAACCGCCACCGAAAGCGGTGGTGGATGTGGCCACCTTAACTGGCGCGATCAAAGTGGCTTTGGGCTCGAGTGTGGCCGGACTGTTTTCCAATCAGGTGGGCTTGCGCCAAAAGCTTCAGTCGGGCGGGCAGCAGGTGGGCGAGCTCATGTGGGCCATGCCCTTAGTGCAGAAGTATCAATCCCAGATGCGTTCCAATTTCGCCGATATGGTCAATTCAGTCGATGGCTTCGGCGGTGCGATCACGGCCGCTTTGTTTCTAGAAAAATTTGTCGGTGAAGTGCCGTGGGCTCATCTCGATATTTACGCTTGGAAGGATGGCCCTGAAGGCGCCCTGCTCGAAGCCGGTGGCAGCGGACAAGGGGTTCTTAGCCTTGTTGAGTTTTTGTCGCGGGGGAAGTGAGCCAGCGGCGTCTTAGCTGGAATTCGACCTTGTCGGAGGCAGGTTCAACAAATCTTCGTTCCAGGTGGAAATAAACTGATTGAGTTTATGATGCCTCGGCCGGTAGGGGACGAAACCTAAAGCTTCATCGCGATTTTGCCTAAGGTAGGCCGTGACGAATTGAAGGCTTCGGCGCCCCCATGAAACGAGTCGGGTAAACGGACGCGCGGTCCAAAGTGGCTGCTTTTTAAGTCTGAGCTGGCGGCGTAGGCGAGCATAGTGGCGCCCGATTTCGGCGGCGAACAAGCGAATAAATCGAACCTGTGCTTCCTTTGATCGCGTGTACCAAAGAATGTGAATATGATTGTGATTGACGGCGACGTCTTTGATTTTGACGCCATATCGAAGAGCCACTTTAGTTAAAATCGGGCGAACCGCTTTTTCATGTTGGGTGAACTTTAAAGCTCCACCGATGTCGGCCTTAAATACACCATGTACTAGTTTATCTCTTGCAAACGGGCGCGGCAGCTTGCGGTAATTAAGCGCGCCTCCGTAGGTGTTTTGTTTGGTGATCCACCATTTCTTGGTGTTCCTTCTGGGGTCTTTTAGGAGCTTGAGCTGCTTCGGTCTTGCTATTGATTGGTTTTTTATCCGCCAGCCTTGCCGTAGTCAACCACATACCGCTACCTTTTCGCGGAGCCAAACTTCAATAGTTTAGTGCAACAAAATCTCTCCGTTCTCGTTAATAAAAAAACCCGTTTCCCTGATCATGGACTTCTTAAATATCTCCGCTTCTCTGCGATACATTGAACGACGGTAGTAAGAC
>JBFWON010000062.1:0-25679 GCA_050250515.1 Bdellovibrionales bacterium
GCCGGCTATAGCTCCTCATAAACACCTCCAGTTTCGTCACTAGAGATTTTTTGAGACTTTGCCGGCTGATTCAAACTTCAACCAGACTTAAGTCCCAACTGTTGCACTAGAATTTTTGAATTCGGCCTCAGCAGTCAAATGCAACAATAGGCTTCCTCATACAAAGGCGGTTTTCGTAATAATAGTTTGTGAGCTTGACCTTCTCAGGAGCTCTAGATGCGAGACTGCCCTCGGCCTTTCTTTGCTTATTCCTTCGAGAGACTCTCCCTTAGGGAAGGTATTGTCTAATGAGTCCTCAAACCACTAGAAAAATCGGTTCCCGTGAACGTGGTGAAACTAAGGCCGAAATGTGCGGCGATCTTCAATCACCAAACGCTAAAAGCTGAACTCCAGCATCAAGTTCAGGTAATGACCTTCAATGGAAATCGTGTTGAAGCCGCCCGGGTTGTATCCGGCGTCATCGGAGGCATACTGGGCTTCGTCCAGTCGATAGGCGTAACCGGCGTAGCCCATCCATCGACGGGAAAGCCGATAAGTTCCGAGCAAGCCATACTGGTAAGAAATTGCGGTGCCGGCGTTGGCGCCTGTGTCGGATTTGCCAAACAGGGTGTAGTACATGCGTGCGTTCGCTTGCAGACCGATTCGTCCAGAGAGTGGCATCCAGTAAGTGAATCCCGCGTGGGGTCCGGTGCCGCGCACTTTGCCGACACTTGAAAATCCGTCAGACTGGGAGCCAAGAACGATGGGAAGCTCTTTGGAAAACAGTCCCGTGCCGAATTGGAGTAAACCCCCTTGGCCTAGTTCCAATTTTCGGGTCAAGTGGGCTTCGATGGAGGCGAATTTAAAATTCTGTCCGCCGATGACAAATCCGCTGTAGTCGACAATTCCGAAGCCGCCCCAGTTCGAGTAAGGCTCTTGATAACCCGCGCCGATGCGACCGGTGCCTCCTAGGGCCTCAAACCGAGGGAGCGATCCGGAGTCTGAGTCGTAGTTCGCCCCTTGATAATTCATTTGCGTAATCAAATAGCTGGCAATCGCGTAGAAACGGGATGGCTTGGTGAGGGCATCTCGCAAAACGGCGTTTTCAAAGGCCGCGGGTTCACGAAAGCCACCTTTCATATTGAAGACCAATCGGCTCTTTTTGGACGGCTTACGCAAAGGCCCTTGGGCCTCGACCGTCAGTCGATATTTCCCACTGGGCCGGGCCACATCCATTTTGATTTTCTCATCTGCGTTGATCGCCTTTCGCTCAACCAGAATCCACTTTTTCTTCTTTGCATCGAGGCGGGCCAGTTCGTAGTCGAGAGTTTTCGCATGGTCCGGCGGCTGGACATCGACCTCGGCCACCAGCTCAGAAATTGGTTTTCTGATTTCGGGCTCTGCCAAGGCAGGTCCTTCGATGGAAAACTGATAGGGGGCATCGCTGGTTTTTCCAAGTTCGCCGGTTCGATCGAGGGCGGCCACATTCCATTGGTAATTTTGCCCAACGGGGACTTCGCCTTCCCAGTGCGGCTCGTCGACTTCTTTTTCAAGTTTGTAACCATCCGCATTTTGCATAGTTAACTTGTAGGCGCGGGCGCCCGGGATGGGCTCCCACTCCAATTTCACCTTCTGCTCCTTGGCGTCTGGTGACTCTATTTTTCGTTTGTCCTCAGGCGACTTCACAATGATCGCGGGTAAAAGAACTTGGATGTCCATAGGGGCTGACCAATCGCCCGGCGCCCCACGGTCATCATAACTTCGAATTTGTAGGCTGTAAGTGCCGGGCTTGATGGTGGCGGCCCATTTTGGATTCTCCACCTTAAAGCGCATAGGTTTGTCTTTTTGTCCTTTGCGATGGACTTGAATCTCATAAAGGCTGGCACCCGGAACTTCCTCGAGCTCAAGTTCCACGTTTTGGCGCACCCGTGGCGTCTCGGCCCACAGCAGGGTCGACACAAGGCCAGCGCCAATTAAGAAGGGAACGAGCCAAATCTTCATTCTTGTCTTATTTCACCTTCAGGGTTTTGATTTTGGGTGCCTTGATATCGCTGACGTTGGGGACCTCCACCGGTTTGACTTCCCCCGGGGGGCCGGCCCGCTCATAAGTGTCGATGGCCTTGACGCGAATGGAGTATTGGCCGGGTTTCAGACGTTTCAATGACGCCGTATTGCGACTGACCGACTTCTGTTGAACCACTTGTCCCTCATCGGTCTCGATAAAGAGTTGGTACTGTTTGGCGCCATCGACCTCTTGCCAAGTGAAGCTGATATTTCCTCGAGCATCGGTTTTAAAGGTGGAGGGAGCATCGGAGGCCCATAGTGGGGCGGGTAATAGCGGCTTGGCGCGGATACTAAAGTTCTCGATGGAACTGGCGGCGATGGCTTGCCCCGAGCTGTCGAGAGCCTCGATCACAGCTAGATAACGCCCATCATTGGGTAACGGGATGTCAAACCGATTTTGTTTTGTGGTTTGCCATTTTCCGTCGGTGATGTTTTGGCCATCGGCCACGACTCGATAACGATAAGCCGATGGAGTGAGGTCCAATGGTTTCCATTCGGCGGCGAGACTGGGCGTAGGAGTATGATACTCATACTCGTTGGTCGGGCTCGACTTCACCCATTCAATGGGTGGCAGCTCATCGACATAGAAAGTTCGGGGCTCTGAGAATTTTTCTGAATCGTCCTTTGGATCTATGCTGGCCACTTTCCAGATGTAAGTGCCGGGAGTCGCATCACTTAGTTTTGTGAGTGGGGTTTCGACCTTTTGGTCAAAAAGGTCGGTGGTGCCTTTCTCCGTCTGGCGGGAGACCGTGACCCGATAGCGTTTGACTCCCGGTGCGAGTTCCCATTTTAGGGGAACTCCTTTTCGTCTTAGTACTTCGGCCGAACTGATTTTTTGCTCAGGGATGGGCGACGATAGGGCCGGAGGTTTGATTTGCCAATTGGAAGTGACGGTGAAAGCGTCACTCAGGCTGGTCAGAGGTTCAAGTTTTCCTTGATCTTGCAGATATCCGGTGACGCGCCAATAGAATTGACCATCGGGCATGACTTCCGAGTGCATCGTCGTAGTCCCATCTAAGTCGACCTTTTTGTGAATCGATTTGAACTTATTGTCTTTGGCAATTTCCAAAACCTGCGCTTTGAACACATGCCGATTGAACCATTTGAATAGGCTCGGTTCGCTGACGTCACGTTTGAGCAACGCCGCCTGACTGGCCGGAGATAACAAAGACGGTGGGGTTTTGGGTTCCACTTCGAAGGGAACGATGATTGAACGCAAGGGTGGGAATAGAGGATCCACGTTTTCGGCACGCAGGCGCAGAAACCATCGACCTGGCTTAACTCCCGCCACGATTTTCCCAGCGTCACCTTCGGCGCCCGTCGCCAGTTGTTTGAGACGGGTCCTGGAGGTACCGATGTCGGCCGAGACTTTGTAACCGGCGGGTAGAGGTTTCCATTGGACCGTTAATTTTTCACCCTTCACTAAGTTGAGGAATAAGGACTCCCCCGCTTGCGGTGACATCACTTGCAATGCGTCCTTGCTCACGCTGACGCCTTTTTCATTCAGGGTCGCGGCCTTGTCTTTTTCAATGGCGACTTTCTTGTCACCTTGTTGGAGCTCCGCTTTTCCTTTGAAGACTTCGAGGTTGACCTGCCCCGCTTGATCCTTAGACAAACTCACATCCGCCGACTGCAGAGTGATTTGGCCTTTGTCCGTTTTCAAGGTCAGGCCATCGGCCGCACCGGCACCGGCTCCTTGCACCAGAAGATTTCCTTGCAGGAAGTCCAAGCTCAGACCGGCGTCGGTTTCTTCGAGCACAATCAGAGAGTCCGGCTGCAAATGAATGGTGGTCCCCGTTTTCATGAAGAAGATGCTGGCCTCGGCATCTGGCGCCGTGCGAATGGCCTCGCCGGGGTAGAGTTCATCGTTCTTGCGAACGCCTTCCCAAATGACTCGTTTGATGGGTTTTCGCTGAACTTCATTCAGAGTTTCATTGAGGCGCGCGACGGCTGATTTCTTCCCATCCAGGTTGGCGCGCCCCAGATTGTGGAAGTACCAATAGGTGATCCCTGCGTAACATCCCATCGAGATGAGCAAGGCCACTGCCATTCGAGTTAGGTATTTTTTCATAATTACCCTCCGGTCCTAATGGCTTTTTCGGATTATTTAGATATGGTATGGAGCCTGACGTGTAGGTCTGGACATTTGGCACCGGGAGGATGGTCTTGAAAACGCAGGACTCGACCACGACTTTAGATGAGTTGAAGGAAAATGTGCGGCGATTTTGTGAAGAGCGCCGCTGGGATCCCTACCATGGCCCCCATCAGCTCGCGATCGGACTGATCACCGAGGCCGCCGAGCTTCTCGAGATCTTTCGATTTGTACCAGAAAAACAATTGCACGAAGTCTTGCAAAGTTCCCGCGAGGAGATCGCAGATGAACTGGCGGATAGCTTGTATTTTATTTTAAGATTTTCGCAGCTCTACGGATTTGATCTTTCGCAAGCGATGGCCGCAAAGATGCGGAAAAATGCTTTAAAATATCCAGCGCCTACCAATGATCACGAGCCTCGCGCCAGCGGCGAAACTCCTGGACGGTCTTCGCCTGAATAAAAGGATTGATTTTCAGTTCCTGAGCGAGAGTGCTTGGAGTCGTGCCTAAACCTTGGCCGATTTTGGTGCGGCATCGTTCTTCGTAGTTGATCAGATCTTCGGTTCGATGTCCGAGTTCATGTTCGATAAATTTGATGTTTCGAAGCGTGTATTCATGGCCAAAATACAATCGAGTATGGGCTGGCAAGCCTTTGATCTTCTGAAGACTCTGAAACATTTCTTCCGGGGTTCCTTCAAAAAGGCGCCCGCATCCTCCCGAAAACAGAGTGTCTCCGGTGAAGAGCGCGCCCAGGTTGGGGAGGTAAATCGAAATCTGCCCCTGTGTGTGTCCCGGGACGTGTAAGACGGTCAGTGTTTCCCCCAGACAGTCGTAAGTAAGTTCTTCTTTGAGTCCCTCGGTGGACAGCGGGATACGATCTCGATCTAGGGCCGAACACCAGACGGGGATGCCAGGGTGTCGATCCAGCAACCCCTTGATGCCGTCAATATGATCCGCGTGGTGGTGAGTGCAAATAATCAGTCCAAGCTGAAGTCTCTTTTGATCCAGAAAACGAGCAATTGGCTCCGCTTCGCCCGGGTCGACGACGGCGCATTGACCTTGATCATTGGCGAGTAAATATACGTAGTTGTCTTTAAGAACGGGGAGACTGTGAATGGTCATGACGAGATTCTCCCAAGATGCGCAAATAACTTTTGACGGTGTTTTCCATTCCGTTGTCCAGGGCTTCGCAAATCAAAGCGTGACCAATAGAAACTTCCGCGAGAAAGGGAATGGCTTTAACCAGGTCTCCTAAGTTGCTTTGATTAAGGTCATGGCCCGCGTTGATCCCGATCCCGAGGGCATGGGCGCGTTCCGCTACATTTTGATAGCGATTGAGGACCTCAGAATGCTTTTTGCCGGAATGGGCGTCTGAAAATGCTTCTGTGTAGAGTTCAATTCGATCGGGCCTTAATCTCCGTAGGGATTCTTCCTGCTCGGGCGAAAAATCGGCGGGGTCGAAGAACAAAGAAGAACGAACTTCCAGCGCCTTGAGGTCGGCCAAAATCGGGGCCAGTTCTTTCTCACGACCGAAAAGATCCCAACCGGCATTGGAGGTCAGGGCTTCTGGGGGATCAGGAACTAGCGTCGCTTGATCGGGCCTGATCTCTTGAATCAAAGTCATAAAATCGGTGGACGGATAACCTTCAACATTGAACTCGACCGGTGTCGAATGGGATTGGTTCCAGCGCTTCACCAAGTCAGCGAGTTCAAAGACATCGTCCCGACGAATGTGGCGGCCATCAGGCCTGGGATGCACGGTGATCCCATGGGCCCCCCAAGACAGGATCTTTTGGGCGAAAAGGGACACATTTGGCAGATTCTTTTCGCGCGAATTTCGCAGGGTTGCGAGCTTGTTCACATTGACGCTGAGCTGAGTCATGGGGGAGGATTTAACATAGGAGGTCACAATAAATCCATGCCTAAAACGCTAATTTTGGTTCGCCACGCTCATCGCGACAACACAGACCGGGCCGTTGACAATGGTTTGAGCGAAAAGGGAAAGACGCAGGCAAAAGCCATCAGGAGATTCTACCTGGATCGTTTTTCGGCCCAGGAAAACAAGGCGGGGATATGGTTGGTCACCAGTCCTAAAATCCGTTGTCAAGAGACCTTGGCGCCCCTGGCGAAGGTGCTGGAGAAGGCTGTGGATTTGCACCCATGGCTGGATGAACAGGCAGGCAAGGAAAGCGTAAAAGCCTTTGAACAAAGAATTGAAGACTTTTTGGCCGAGTGGCGAGCCTCTAAAATGGAGCGAACGATCCTTTGCAGTCACGGAGACTGGTTGCCCTTGGCGATCCAAAAACTTCTCGGGCTCTCAGTTGGACTGAAGAAGGGCTCTTGGGTGGAGCTAGAGTGGTCCGGCACTCAGGCTTCGGTCCTTTGGTGGATCCCGACCTTCAAGCATTTCTACACCTAACGAGGCGATCCAAACGAAAATTTGACACGGAATAGACTCAGGTGACGTAGACAAATGCGCCTTAGGCCTGCTAGAACTTCGAGTCATGGAAGGCCAGAATCGTAAAAATGATCTTCTTTCCCCCGGTGTAATGGCCTACAATCAAGAGCGTCGGGGGGGCTCGATGGTTCGACATATAGATTCTGAACTACAATCACTGAAAGACTTAGCTCTGCAAATGGGCGGTTGTGTTGAAAAGGCTTACGAAAACGCCTGTAAGGCGATCGCAGCTGAAGATCGAAAGGCTATCGAAGAGGTTCATCGCCATGAATCTCGAATTAATGACTTTCAGATTCTGGTGGACGAGGCTTGTGTCTCGGTTTTGGCTAAACAGGCGCCGGTGGCAAAAGATCTTCGTTTGGTTATTGCCATTTCTAAAATCAACACAGACTTAGAACGAATGGGCGATCAAACGGTGAATATTGTGCATGGAATGCGCGATCTCTACGCCCTTTGGCCGGACGTGAAGCTGCCAGTTCAGATTCAGCAGATGATGGAAGGTGTGGGGCAAATGATCGGTTCTGTGCTAGATGCCTTCTCACGTCGAGACGTTGAGTTGTCGGAAAAAGTTTTGGCCCAGGACGATCATATCGACGACCTGAAAGATCAATTGGTTCGCGAAATGACGACTCTGATGAAAGCCGGGCCGGAGCAAGTCGAAACCGGATTGACCTTCATTATGATTTCGAAAAATTTAGAACGAATGGCCGACCACGCAACCAATATTGCGGAAGAAGTCATTTATCTAGCGACGGGGAATGATATTAGACATGGTCACACTGTTTCCGTTAACTCATGAGCCTATTCGTGAACCGATTATGCGTAAAAGAGTTCTAGTTGTCGAAGATGAGCAAGAGATTCGACAGCTGATCGTGCTTCATTTGAAGCGCGAGGGCTACGAAGTCGAGGAAGCGGGAGATGGTGAACTCGCCCGCTACAATCTGTCCAAGGGCAATTATGATTTGGTGGTCTTAGATTGGATGCTCCCATCCTTAAATGGGCTTGAGCTCACACGCTGGCTGCGTCGCCAGGATGTGAAAAACGCCCCTTTGATTTTATTTGTGACGGCCAAGGCCGACGCTGAACATGTGGCGACCGGTTTGGACGCTGGGGCGGATGATTATCTGACCAAGCCATTCGATACTTTGGTGCTCATGGCCCGAGTCAATGCGCTGTTACGGCGTCGAGATTGGCTGAAGAATCGGGTGGAGTCTCCGACGGAGCCTTCGGGTCAGGTCATTATCCTTGGTGAATTGGAACTCAATCCTTCGACCTATGAAGTGACTTTGTCTAAACAACCTCTTGAATTGACAAGGTCCGAGTTTCGCCTGCTCGAGACTCTGATGGCCAATCAAGGCAAGGTTTTGTCACGCGAGTCTTTGATTGAGCAAATTCAGGGCGAAAATGTAAACGTGGTGGGTCGAACAGTGGACACTCATGTTTTTGGTCTTCGTAAGAAGCTTGGTCCCTATGCGGATATGATCGAAACAATTCGTGGTGTGGGCTACCGAGTCCGATATCTTCCGGCTTAATCCATCAAATGAAGTACTTTCCCTGGCGGCTATTTCGTTGGTTTGTGACCCAACAGATTTTGATTGCGGCCGTCATGTTTTTTGCTTTGAGCGGGATACTTCTTATCTTTGCGGAGACATTTGGCGAGCGTGTGGCCGTGGTTCTATCCACTGGTCTGGCTTTTTTGTCGATGGTCAGTATTTCGGTCATTATGGCCCGCCGACTGGTGATTCCACTTGGAAGACTTATTGAAAAGACCAGACGAATCAGTGAGCTCCCGGTCGCAACCGATGAAGGCGAGCCAGAGGCTTTAGTCTTCGACGAGCCGGGTGAATGGTATGACCTGGAGCGAGCCCTCAATCGCTTGGCCCGAGATCTGCGAAATAAAACAATTCGTCTGTCACGCGAAAAGACAGAGCTTAGGGCCATTATGGCCTCCGTTAGTGAAGCCGTACTGGCAGTTTCCAAGAGCAATCAAGTGATGTTTTTTAATCCACAGTTTACTTATGTTTTTGGCGTGCAACCGACGTCCACCGACCTGACTTTGGGGCAAGTGACTAGGTCCCCCGACATTACGGAAGCCTACCATCGAGTTATGACTTCGGGCGAAACCCTGCGCTGTGAGGTCCAAGAACCGATCGCGGGTGAAAAACGCCTGCGTCATCTCCAGTTGTCATTGGCTCCGCTTCGCAAAAAGCACAATCAAGAGATCTACGGAGTGGTAGGCATCTTTCTCGACATTTCGGCATTAAAACAGACGGAGCAGATTCGCATCGATTTTGTGGGAAATGTGTCCCATGAACTGCGCACACCGATCACCACTATTAGTGGCTATTTGCAGACCATGCTGAATGACTTAGAAACCGGTCGTCATGAGCATCTTAAAGAGTTTATGGGAACGGTCACGCGCAACGTGGGCCGTCTGAAAAACTTGGTGGAAGATCTTCTGGATTTGTCGAATCTTGAAAGCGGTGCAGAACTTCATATCGAAGACATTAATTTGCGCGAATTAACTGAAGGTGTGACCAGTCAGATCAACCTATCCCGGCATAAATTCGGCGTGAATTATGAAATAGAATCCATGCGGGGAGATTTACAGCGCATCGAGCAAGTGGTGCGCAACCTTTTGGAAAATGCGATTCGGTATGTGCCGGAAGGCCGTCGCATTGATTTGAGTTGGAAACCGGGGGCCAAGAAGGGTGTCCGCCTCATCGTAAAGGATGACGGCCAAGGGATTGCTCCCAAGCATTTGAATCGATTGTTTGAGCGGTTTTATCGGATCGATGAGAGCCGAGCCCGGTCCGATGGGGGCACCGGGATTGGATTATCTCTGGTCAAACACATCGTTCAACGACATGGTGGACAAGTTCACGTGAATAGCGTCGTAGGCCAAGGGGCCGAGTTTATCTGCGATTTTCCGAATCACTAAGCGCTTGTACATTCCTGATGAAAAACTATAGGATTTTGGAGTTGGGAGGAATCGATGAAAAAAATATTCTTTGTATGGCTCGTTATGAGCGCGCCTTTGGCTCAAGCGGGTGTTTTACTCGAACCTATTCTTGGATACGAGTCGGGAAAATTGAAGTGTACGACTGTAGGTGGGTCTGATTGTGCGGGAACCGTGACCGCGGTGGTTTATGGTGGTCGCCTTGGATACAAACTTCCTCTCGGCCTGTGGTTTGCCGGCGAATACAACGGATCGTCTGGAGGAAAATCGACTCAGCCAGCGGGAGCCTCCGATATTGATTTTGACCACACTTCGATAGGTGCCACGGTTGGAATTGATTTACTGTTCGGTCTGCGGTTTTTTGCCGGCTACAATTTCAGTGAAACGGTGGAAACCAAGGCTCCCGGTGCTTCCAAATCCGAATTCTACGGCGGTAAGAGCACTCGGTTTGGCATCGGATATAAGCTCCCTTTGCTTCCTCTCGCCTTCAACTTGGAAATGCTTGATGGTGACTACAAGAAGCTGAAGGCCGGTGGCACCACTTACAACGTGAGTGATGTTTATAGTGAACTTAAACACACTGGCTACGCGCTGACCATCAGCGCTCCGCTCGACTTCTAGATTATTCGCGCTTGGCCTTACGCCGATCTTTGATCATGGGTTTGATCTGATCGGCGAGGTCTTCCAAATTGGGACGAAATTCGTCGCCCTTGCGCAGCTTCAGTTTTCGGTCGCGACCTTCAAAGAGATCGCGGATGTAATTCTCAAAGGCGTGTATAGGGCCGGCGGTTCGGTGAGATAATATTCTTCCCAGGATGAACATCGTAAACATGAAGCCGACGGTCATCACCCCATAGGTGATCACGAATGGCGTAAGAAATCTTTGTTCTGCTTCGCGGCCTGAAAGTTCATCGATCGTCACTTTCAAAAACGTGTAAGCGAACACTCCATTGACAATCGAGAATAGGAAACTGAGTCCAACCATTTTCAACGTGTACTTCATTTGAAAACCTGGGTTCACCCATAACTTCTTTCGGGCATTTTGATCCGGCCAAAGCTTGGGCCCGTCTTTAAGCAGGCCATACACCAAAAATCCGTATCCAATCCACTGAACCGCATCCGCGACGTTGAAGACCGCGGTATTGAGAGAGCCCGCTTTAAGATAGACGAAGTCGACCACTTTACCCGTGATGATTCGATCGGTGACATTGCCCAGAATTCCGCCCAGAAGCATCGACATTCCGCAACGGATGTGAAGAGAACGGGTCGGTAGCAGATATTGAATCGCGGCATAGATAAAAGTCAGAAAAGCGCCGGCGGTGGAAAGAGAAACGACCCTTAGAATGGGGGGAAGATTGGCGAAGGTCCCAAAAATCACGCCGGGGTTAAGATGGAGCATGAAGCCCGCAGGTCCGTAGATCACCGGAAAGGGGCTGGTGAGAACCTTGAGGGCCACCAGTTTCGTGGCCTGATCCACGCCCCAAACCGCGATCACCAAACCGGCGACGATGGCCCAATCTCTTTTTTTCATCGTCTGATGTTCCATGCTCACCTTTAAAAGCTCAAACCTGCACCAACATTGAATTCATCATCTTCATCAGCGGCCTCGTTTCGGCGGAACTGGTGGTCAACTTTGAAGACAATATTGGGGGTCGGCAAATATTGAAGACCTAATGTGACAATAGATTTGTTGTAGGTATGATCACGGGTCAGTCCCTTTGGGACTTGATCATGCAAATCGTATTTCGAGTATCGGGCAAATATCCAGGTCGAATGTCGCAAGGAAGTGAAGGCTTGATAAGCCACTTCCATGGCAAATCCTTTGGCGGCTTCGCCCATGACCGTGCCGTTGACTGCCGAAATCGCATCGGCATCGAGCAGCTTTCCTGCGGCATATTGGAAGTAAGAGCGAACGCGATCTTGATCAAAATGCAGATTCAGATCCCACAGGGCGAAAGTTCCATTGCGATAGGACTCAGTCCCCTGGTCGGTGCGCCCGGCGGCCAGCGATCCCCCCATTGTGAAGAAATTCTCGCGCCAGCGAACCCGGGTCACCGCCATGGGGTTTTCGACCGCCGCGTTTTGGCCGTTGGCGCGTCCTCCGGAGAGGAAGGTTTCACCCTTAAGGCCCGAGGCATTCAGTGAATTGAAAATGCCGAACTCGAAATCAGCACGTTCTGTGTAGAGCCAGTAAGTGACACCGTTTTCGTGCCAGTTGGACGGAACAATTTCCCGTTCGAGTTCCGGCTTAAGAACGCCAAAATAAGTCAGGCTTTCACTTGAGGTATTGGTGAGGCCCATGGGTACCAGCTGATGGCCCACGCGAACACCCATCTTCACATCGGCGGAAATCAGCCAGTCCAAGTACGCCATCTTCAACACGGACTGACCTTTTCGCAAAGTGACAGTGTCGGAGCTTTCGGCGCCGCCATTTTCAAAAAGGAATTGGGTATTGAACACAAATTGGTTGCCCAGTTGAAACGCCAAGGCGGGTTCAATCGTGGCGACGTTGGCGCGATTTAGATTTTTGCTGGTTCCATCGAGCCCGCGCCGCTCCGAGAAAGTAAGAAATTCCGCACTGATCCCTAAAGTCACCGGTTGATCATGGAAATAAACTTTGGAGGCCGTGGGGCCCAAATTGAAGTTGGAGCTTCGCGGATCAGCCGGCTTCCATGTAAGATCGAGGGCTTGCCGAGGGGTCTCGCGCATCGACATTTCCAGTCGTTGCACACGCTCCTCAAGACTTTGTCCATGCGCCATGAAATGCGCCACTGCCAATAGCCACACGCCCATCACTTAAGTTTAAGATTGGGCCAACTAGGTGTCATCTTCTGATGATTTTACTGTCCTTATGAGGAGCTTTCGAAGTTCGGGCTGGCAGCTCCCGCCGCAGGCCCCGACTCCGGCCGTGGTCGCATCAAAAATTTTTCCAAGAGTGTCGCAACCCCGAGCGATCGCTTGCTCGACTTCTGAGCGGGAAATAGCATTGCAAAAACAAATCAATCGATCCTGTTTGGTCTTGGGCCCAGGCTTTTTGTCACTTTTGTCCGGTGGCGCCATGGGAGGAGTCCAGCCGGTGGAGGAGCATTTGCACGACTCGACCGCGAAGATCTTTGTACTCGCCTTTGATATAGGCGCCGGCGGCAAACATATGGCCCCCGCCATGAAATGCTTCTGCAATTCCTAAAACTTCGATGCGCCCTTTGCTGCGCAAGGAAAGTTTGTATTCGTTTTTGGCGTCTTCGCGAAATAGAGCTGCGGCTTGAAGCGAATTGACGTTCATTAGCATGTCAATCACGTCGCGAGTTTCATCCATGTCCATGTTGTGATCGTCCAAATCTTTGGCGTGCAATTTCAAGACAGCGACTTGTCCGTTGCCATGAAATTCAATTTGTCCTAACACCTTGGCTAAGAAGGCGACTTTGTCGATCGTATGGGTGGAAAATAAATGCCGGTGGATTTCTTCTGCATTGTTAATGTGAAGAAGTAGCTCCGCCGCAATCAAATGGGAGTTGACTGAATTTTTGACGAAGCGAAAGAGCTGGGTATCAAAGGTGATGCTTGTGTAAAGGGCCTGAGCTATTTTTTCGTCGAATCGAATGCCGAGTCCTTTAAGAATAAAGTAAGAAATCTCACCAGTAGAGGCCGCGCGGGTTTCGATAAATGAGCCCGCGGTCGGCTCGGGGCCCTGATTCAAAACCGGGTGGTGATCGACAAATAAAATCTCACGGCAAGACTTCTCGAGAGCTTCGAACAGAGGTTCGACCAATCGGCGATCATTGGTGTCAAAAATCAAAACCAGGTCGGTGGGTTGTATGGGATTGTGAGGTTGGTCGAAACACTCTAGGTGCCTTTCGGGCTCCAGAAATCCGTACTTCTTGGGTACGGCGTCCACCAAAACAACTCGCACTTCTTTGCCCGTTTTTCGTAAACCGTGATAAAGGGCCAACAACGCACCCAGGCCATCTCCGTCACATTGCTTATGGGTGGTCAGCAGAATGGTTTTAGAGGCCTGTATTCGGCGCACTAGGGATTCTACATTAAGAGCGGAAAGACTTGGAGTTGCCATCGTTTAGACCACTTTATCGGCCATTTGACCCTTTGGCTGCAGTAAATCTTGCGGTTGACTGCGTCATTAATTGTACTATATTGATCGACTTCTTTTTGAGGAGAGTGCATGTCGGATCGCCAGCCTATGACTTTGGCCGGGAAAGCCAAATTGGAAACGGAACTGAAGAATTTGATTCATGTGGAACGCCCTTCGGTCATCAAGGCCATTGAGGAGGCGCGCGGCCACGGTGATATTTCGGAAAACGCCGATTACGACGCGGCCAAAGACCGTCAGGCCATGATCGAGGGTCGTATTGCCGAAATTCAGGGGAAGCTCGCCAATGCGGAGGTCGTCGATACGGCCGTGCTTCGCTCACCCACCATTATTTTCGGGGCTGTGGTCGAGTTGCAAGACCAAGAGACAGACGAGAAGGTGAAGTACCAGATCGTCGGTGAAGACGAGTCGGACGTTAAGCACGGCAAGATTTCGGTTTTCTCTCCGATCGCTCGTTCACTTATCGGAAAGAAAAAAGGCGATATTATTGAGTTTCGCACGCCAAAAGGCGAAAAGGAGTACGAGGTCCTCGACTTTTTCTTCAAGTAAGGCGGCATGCGAATATTAAGAGGCAAATCCAATCTGGAAGTTTCAGCCAATGGGTTTGCCCTGTTCGTGGTCGGTCTTATCCTCGCGACCTTTATTGGGGGCGCCGCCCGAACTCTTCTCAACTCCTCTCGAGCCCATCAAAAAGTTCTGATGACCTTGCGGGCCGGCTTTCCGGGCCTCGAAATCGACGTGGCTTCCACTGAAGTTCTTTTGTCGCGCGGTCTTTGGCCAGCCATTGGGCTTAAACTTACGGGGCTGCATCTCAAGCAAAACACCTGCAATCGTTTGAGCTTCGATTTATTGGTCCCCTCAGCGGTTCTCCCGGTTCGTCTGTCGAGTCTGCTGAAGGCCCGGCCTCGTCTTGGAATCGTGGATATTTCGGGTGGCAGCATTCGACTTCACTATCAACCTTGCCACAACGTGATTGGAAGTGCTGATAAGAAAGGCGTTGAGCTTGAAACACCTGTGACCGGCAAAGCGGAAGGTGGGATCAAGCTCACAGCACCAAAGTGGCGGGACTGGGCGAAAAATTTTGATGGAGTCGAACTCAATTCGTTGCATGTCACTTACTCCGCCGATGCGACTTGGAAGGCCATCGTCAATTCGGCCAATCTCTATGTGGGCTCGGAAATTGTGGCACATGCGAACTTGGATCTGCAAAAGAGTCTGCCATTTGGGGTGCTCTCGCATTTGGTAGAAATTGATGCGCATGGTGAGGGTGAAGTTCTCAATGCGACTCTGACCTCGGAGTACAAAGAGGGCCGCGTCCTAGCGAAGGCCAGTTGGGATGCGGATCGAAATCTGGCCGTGGCTCGTTTAGAGTTCAATCAATTGCCACTTAAGGAGTTATTGTCTGAACTCCATACGGTTGGGCTAACCCCCAATGAGATTCAGCTTCGTTCGACCTGGTTGAGTTGTGCGATGGATTGGGAAGGACATCCGAAGGCGGAGTTACCTGATCAGGTGGTCAAATTGGAATCTTGTAAGCTCGAGGGAGCCTACGGGGGAATCGTGGTGGAGCCAGCTAAGCTTCGTCCTTGGAGCGATCCCATGTCGGAGGCCCCGGTTCTTGTCCGCGTGGAGAAACTGCAGCTGCAACCACTGGTTGAGGCTTTGAATCGCGAAGTTTTGCCTAAAGTCATTCCCAAGTTAGGAGATTGGACAGGAGTTCTTAACTTTCGAGGGCCTTCGAGTTGGAATATGGAAGGGCGACTGGAGAACCTGGAAGTCACGTTCTCGAATGAAAGTGTGCGTGGTAAGCAGATTGTAAGAAAAATGCGAACCATCGCTTCTCGCAATGGCGACAAAGTGGAGGCCGAGGTCGGCGAAATTATTTTATCCGACGGTGACCTTCAAGGGCGAGCGAAATTTACTCTCAAAGATGATTGGCGCTCCGGAGCTTTCGACGTGAACATCTCGGCTCTGAAGCTGGCTCCTGCCGTGCAGAACCTGTTAGTGGGGGGGCAGTGGACGGATTTAAAATTGGTGGGGTCGGGTCAGTTGGATGAGGGAGATCTGTCCGAGTGGCAGGGCGTCTTAGAGATGGGCAGTATTTCTGGTCCGGGCTGGAAGGGCGATCGTTTAGTCCTTCAATCTCAATACGCCCCCCAAACATTCAAGATTAGTGCTCAAATTGCTCAGGTGGATATTGATCCCAACTGGTCCTACTTGGCCCAGGCGCGCGGCTTGCGCCCTAGTTTACCGGAGACTGTCGAGCTTAAAGATGTGAGAGCCAAAATCAACGTTCGCAAGACGGGCGGGGAAATTGGTTCCCTAATTGGTTTTGATCGCACCAGTGGCAAGTCTTGGCGGCTAAAAGGAAATTGGCTACGTGATGGCGATTTTATCGCCACGCTCACTCTGCCTGACACCCGAAATCTGCCTTTGCGGGCCAGCAAAGGTGTTTTATCCCTGGACTAAGGTTGGAGAGATGGGCGTGAGCTTCGGATTAAGTAGGTAGTGAGTCCCAGAAGGGCAAGTAGAGACAAGAGGCTGCCCCAAATCAGGCCAGGGACTCGAAATTTCATTATCACGTTACTCTCGCCTGCCGGAATCTGTAAGAACCGAAGCCCTATGTAGCCGCGATAAATGGGCACGGAGTCACCATTGACCGTTGCGCTCCAACCGTCATCAAACAAATCAAGAACGGCTAAATTAGAAGGCGCACGGGCTTTGACATTCAGCTGAATGAGTTCGGGTAAGTCCTTCGTGACGTGAATGGTGTAGGTCATCCCCTTGTTGGCGGAGTGAGATTTTGAATCTAAAAATCTTGGGTCAGAGGTGGTGATAAAATCTTCGAGTTTGTGCCCCGGTTGATCGAGCGATTGGCTGAGATAGTGATACTCCTCACGGAAGTCATTAAACTTCACGACAGAGTCAGTGACGAAAAACCGGCTGGTTCCACCCCCTTCTTCGGCCAATAAGGTTCTTGCCAACGAGGCCTTGGGTGCCTCCGCATCAATCAGTACCGTCGAAGCGTAATCGAGCTCCCGAGGGCGACCCTGTCTTTCAAAATCTTTTTCCATAAATCGAGCGTAAAGACTTCGAAAGGCCACCAGTTCAGGATGAATCGCGATCTGGCGATTGTAAGTCTCAAAAAAGATATTCGCCAAGTTTTGGGGAATATCACTCGAGTAAACGGGTAAAGTGTTTCGAATACCCAAACGCGACGGAAACAACGGAAATCGAGATTGAACTTCGAGAATAGGGTCGGGGATGGAGGCGAAGTGATATCTCTTCTTCGAATTCACCACATAAGATCGGCTCGCGAGTTGATCTGTGCGTTTTAAAATTTCATGGAGCAAATGTCCTTTGAATCGTTTTTTACCTCGGACCCTTTTTTCCACCACGGATTTAGGGGTGCCGGCAAAAGGAAAATTGTAAATGTATTCGACCTGATTTTGGGGCAGAAAGCCCGAGTTCAGAAAAAACCCGGCGAGGGCGGTGCCGACCAAGAGCAATGCCACCCGTCTCTCAACTCGAGGGAGTGTGGGTATCAGGTGCCCGTAAATTTTCACGAGCCCCACTAGCCAGGCCTGTAAACCGGCGCATAGTACTAAGGTCACGAAAGGAATGGTGACCAAGTCCGCTCTGGCGGGAAGCCAGGGAAGCCCTAAGACTCGAGTGATAATGAAAATACCCGGATCGTTAAAAAAGAGAAAGGCCACGGTGACCCAAACTAAGGTCGTACCTTTACGGCGAAGAGCCGAGTAACAAGCCCCGCTTGCTAGAAGTGCGATAAAAATCAACTCGACTCCACGATCGATATCACCGGGTGGATTACCCGGATTTCGCCAAATCGGATGAAGACGAAGGGCGATTTGCAGTCCAAGTAGAGCGTAGGCCGCCAGTGATAAGGCCCGACTCCACAGGGATTTTGTCAACCGAGCGAGGACGAACAAAACCAAGGCTCCCAGAAGCGGCCCCTGTTGTAAAACTCCAAGCAAAAACCATTTTTGAAAGAGAGGATCGGCCAAGGCTGCGAGATTTCCCTTGGGTTCGAGAACTCGAATGTTTTGTCTCATTGAGTGGATAAGGTAGGTGAGTTGCCAAGCATTGAGGGCGAGTGAAATTGCGAACATGCCGAGCGCAGACAAAATAATTTCGATCCTTCTTCGAGAATTCTCGCGGACGCAAAACAGCCAGGTGAGATGGCCCACGCCGATAAATGCCCAAGTGTAGACCATAAACTCGAGTCGAAGATTGAGGAAGGCAACCCCAAGTAAGAGGTTGGATGCGCACCAAGCGCGCCAACCCATAGTTTGCGAGCGAGCCGCATGCAAAAAGAAGGCAGCCGCAAGCGGGCTTAAAAATAAATATCCCGCTTGGTAAGCCCAGCCCGCGTAGTAACGATAAAACTCTATGCTCGCCACAAAGGTAATGGCGATGATCGGGAGGTATCGGCCAAAACCGATTCGACGGGCCATAAGGTAAAGACCAAAAAACGACAAAAAGGTTCCGGTGATTTGAACAAAGTGACTTGTGGTCAGTGTCCAACCAGTCAGCAACAGAACGGGAGTGAAAATGGAAACTGCCACCCAATTCCATTGTACGGCGATGCTGCCGAACAGATGATAGGGGTTCCATTGCGCCAGTTCAAAATTTCTGAGGCGATGAAGAAAGTAGTCCCAGTTGTCGAAGGTCAGCACGGAGTCCAGCATGACCTGGTCTCGGCTGTGAAAAACGAGGCACAGGTATAGGAAGTAAGCCCAAAAAATCAGGACCGGGATCTCGGGTGCAAATCGCTTGAGCATCCCTTTTATGGTGGGCGCGAGATTTCAGCTTGGCAAGCCCAAGCAAGTTAGAAAATGGACGATCCTCTTTGAATCACTCTCTCGACAGATGAAGAGATCGCCAAGGCCATGCTTTCGGCCAACTTCTCAGTCCACTTTTTATGGCCTTGGGCTTCGATTTTGAAGATGTCGGCGGTTTCTCGCTTTTTGAACAGGTAGCTGTCACTGGAGATCAATTCGTCGACCAAATTGAGTTCCTGAGCGCGACGGCCATACCAATATTCCCCGGTGGCCACGCCGTCCAGATCCAGCTGGGGGCGGCAGTCTTTGACGAAATTCTTAAACAACTGATGGGTTTCTTCAATTTGCTCCAAGAATTTTTGCCGTCCCTTTGGCGTGATTTCACCAAATACACTGATCGTGCGCTTGAATTCACCGGCCGTAATTTCTTCGTAATCGATGTCGTGTTTTTTCAAGAGCCTGTGAACGTTGGGGACTTGCGCGACGACCCCGATGGAACCGATGATTGCAAACGGTGCGGCCAGAATTTTATTCGCTGTGCACGCCATCATATAGCCCCCGCTGGCCGCCACCTTGTCTACGCATACGGTGAGGGAAACCCCCGCATCGCGCACGCGCATGAGCTGAGTGGCTCCGAGTCCATAGGCGTGGGCCATTCCGCCGGGGCTCTCGAGTCGCACCACAACCTCATCTTGATTGGGTCTGGCCATGGTGAGAATGGTACTGATTTCTTCTCGAATGGTATCCACATGGGAGGCACGAATATCGCCAACGAAATCAAGAACGAACACGCGTGGTCGATCTTCCGTGGCCTTTTCTTTCTCTTTCTCTTTGTTCTTCCATTTTTTTCGTTCGGCCTTCAAAGCTTTTCCCGTCAGAAGGTGCGCGGCCATGGCTTGGGCCATTTCATCGTATTTTTCATTTAAACTGTCGATGGTGAGGGTGAGTTTGGCCCCTTTGGCGCGGAGAATAAGGACTAAAATCATAAATAGGACTAGGGCAATGCCGATGACCACGACGGCCACCTTGCCGGTAAAAACACCCAACTCGATCCATGCCTGCATTTCAGCTCCCGACCTAGGTCCGAAAAAAGGCGGCCTAGCCGTCTTCTTTTAACAAGAAGCCGGGTAAGATCAAGAAGATGCGTCTTCTTTTGCCAATCCTATTCCTTTTTTGTTCGGGGATTTGGGCCCAGGTGCAATGCCCGCCACTTAGAGCGGGAGATGGCTCGGACATCATTCGAAACCTCAATCGGCGCTATGACGACTTTTTTGCCTATAAGGAGGCCAAAGAGCGTCGATTGGAACGGATCAATCGGGCCTCGGGTGAGGTCAAGGCTTGGCGCGAAACCCGTGAAGTGGCGCTAGAGCGAGCTCGACAGGAGTACACCCGCATTCCCAAAGACTATGCTCGCGAAGAGGCCCTTCGAATCAAATGGGAAGCGGAGCAAAAAGAGCGAGCTCATCAATTGGAACTTGCACGCCTTTGTGAAGTCCAACAACGAGATGCAGCCGGCCAATTGTTGAAAAAAGGCCGGCAAGTTCCCGGTCTGAAAGAATTTGATCTGGAAGAATATTAAGATATGATTTGGGCCTTCAATGGATGGAGGTCCTCTGTGCAACACTTGAAGATTTTAAGTTTCATTTTTCTGATCAGCTCGAGCTCGGCCTTCGCGCAGGAATGGGGTGCGACTTTGGGCTTTCACCAAACGACGGCGGACTCCAATGATTCGACCGCGACCGTGGATGGTAAGTTGAACTTCAAGTTGGGAGCGTTGGTTTGGTTCGAATTAGTGGAGGGTTACAAATTTCGCTCTGGCGCGATTTTTAGTCAGCGACACATCGACATCAACAAGAGTGGCTATAAGTACGAATACAACTTCGACTATTTCGATGTTCCGGCCAATGTGCAGTACAATTTCAATGAAATGATCGGAGTCTTTGGCGGATTGACGTTTGCCATCAACTTCAGTGACGACGTGGACGCTCCCTCGGGCGCGCCGGCGAATACCGATCAGGATGCAGAAAAAATGATCCCCATTATGAATGGGGGAGTTAATTTCCTCTTCAACGATATGATTGGCTTCGATGTCTATTACGAACGGGGAATGGGACGATTCGCCAAGAATCTAGAAAACCACAGCACCTTCGGCGCCAATTTCATTTATTGGTTTTAGTGAGGGGTAGGACTCCTAAGATTTCAGGAGCTGCTCGAGCGGCACATGGGTCAGGGACGATACTCGCCGCAAGAAGAGATACACTAAAATTCCGGTAAAAATCATAAGGGGTGCGGCGATGACGGCGAACCCCATCCAGGTCATACGGGCGATTTGCTCGTTGAGAATGGTTTCGCGCACGGAGACTTCCAGCGCCGGGTCAATATCCTGAAAAATTCGAAAACCAATAAAAAAATTGAGTATGGCCGAAATAAAAAATGAAAGTGAAAACCAGACCGTCGTCTTTTTAAGCAGATCCAGGAACTGACCGTCATGGCCGAACTCTTGAAGCTTACCGTTGATCAATTCCATGTTCATAACCTGGGGATTGCAAAACAGCATTCGCGCCGCAGGGTTGTTAGTCCAGCGTGAGGCCAGGACGAACAAACCCAAGACAAGGGGAAGACTGGCCTCTTTCAAGGCAAACCAAATGCCTTCCAATTTCATCAAAGCGAGGCCGCCCGTCAGCAGAATATTCACCATACCGAGAAGCGATACATAATTTTTGTGGTGTCGACGGACATAGTCTTGGACCGCGTAGATCAGGGGAATGATCAGCGCCACCAGCAGGGCTCCGACTGGGGTTAACAGGTGGCTGCCCTTATTTAAGATCATCACCGGCAGTATGATGTTGATAAACAGGTTTAGGAGTGGATTTTCTGGTTTGGAATTAGAATTCATCGATGAAGGTCTTGGCTCGCCTCGGTTTTTTCTTGAAGTTCGAGATTTGCCTGAGATTATAATAAGATATTGGCGAGTCAATGGTTAGAACGACTCGTTTTCAGGGGATTGATGACGATCAACGTTGAGCTGCTTCTCACCCTCATCATTATATTCCACGTCAAACACTTCCTGGCGGATTTTGTTTTTCAGAACGTTTATATGCTGCAGAAGTCCCGACCGGGCTGGGACTTTGTTCCACCCCTGAGTATTCACTGCGGAATTCATGCGGCGGGTACGCTGGCTTTGGTCGGCTACTTCAGCTTTTCCTTTTGGTGGTTGGCGATTTTAGATTTTGTAGTGCATTTTGTTATGGACCGAATTAAGGCTGGTCCAAGATACTTCGGGCGATTCAACGACATGCGTAGTAAGGCATTTTGGGTTACTTTCGGGTTCGACCAAATGGTTCATCATCTGACCCACCTCTACATCTGCTGGTACATCGTTACCCACGTCGGCGGATAGAAAAAGGGCCACCGTTTTCCGTGGCCCCTTTGGGATTACTTCAGATCAAATTCGAGGATGCGTGCGCCCCCACCCTTGGTCTTCGGCGCAGCGAAGAACAGAGTCGAGATGCTGAATAGGTCATCCTTGGCTTTTTCAGCCTTTACTTCGGGAACGCCATGCACGCGAACCAGTTTGGCCTTGGCCGAATCAACTGAAACTTCGGCGACGAAGTCGTAGGCGACAGGAGTCACGAGCGTAGGAAACTGTTGGAAGTACTCGAGCATGCGCTCGCCGTCTTGCGCGAAGATGTAGTTGGATCCGCGCAGGATCGACAGTTTGTTAATGAAGTCGGCGAAGAAATTCATTCCGACACCGATTGTGGTCAGATTGATACCACGAGTGCGGGATTGCTTCTCCACTTCGATAACGGCTGAGCTCTCATCCGTATCACCGTAGTTCAAGTTCGCATCTGTGATCATGATCACGCGATTTTCAAAAGAAGGATGTCCGAATTTCTCAATGGCCTTCTTGCTTTTTCCAACTTGCTCGTAAGCCAGATCAAGTCCAGCGCGGAGGTTAGTGGAACCAAGGGTTTTAAGACCATCAAGGATGTTCAAGATCTCTTGCTTGTCTTCGACAGTGATCGCGCGAGCTTCGTCTTGAACCGGCCAAATGACTCGGGCTTCGTCACTAAAATAGACCAGGGTGAAATGATCCTGACCGGGGACAAGATTACGAAGGGTTTCGCGAACGGCGTCTTTTGCCCAGTCCAAGCGGCTCTTCTTGGTGTTGTCGGGCGAGCTCATCGATCCGCTAACATCTAAAGCGATAGCCAAGTTAATCGGTGGACGTTCGAATTTGTCGACTTCCATATTGGTTCCCATGTTGGCCTGCATGTAAAGTTTCTTGGCGGCTTTGTCGATGGACACGACCGGAGACACGCAGAGAAGCTGATCACAGCTCTCGCCGGCGATATAGAGATCAAATTCATTGATCAATCCGTAAGCTTGGTAGTCCGCCGGTGTGGGGATTTCTTTGCTGTCCACCATGTCGCGGAATTTCTGAGCGTCTTGGGCGCCACCAGTGGTGATGCGCATAGTGGGCGCAGCGGCTTCGAGAGCGAATCGTGGCATGCCGCGACCACCCCAAATACTGGGTTTGGCGTCGCGGATCAATTTGGCGAGTTTGCCAAGGTATTCCAGATTTTTTTCGAGCTTGCGCGATTCAAGAGCGGCCATTTTCGGAAGCCGGGTGGCCGCCTTGGTGAGGGCGATTTGCTCTTTCTCCAAAGTGTCGGCGACTTTTACTTTTTCAGCTTTGCACTTGGCCGTGAACTCTTGCTCCCCTCGGGGAGGAACCGGGCCAGGCATCACTGGGATTCGACCAGGTTCGGGGGCGATTCGCGGATCGGGCTTTACGTCCTCACCCTTTTCCACGTCATTGCAGGTGGCCTTATAGTCAGCCAATGCGGCGGTGATGGTCGAAGACATCTTGACCACTAAAATGGATTTTTGCATCGCTTGGCTTGAGTCTTTCAACTCCACTTCTCGATGCCCTTTCACCTTTTGGCCGGTGAAGGCATTTTCATAGGACCAGCGAAGATCGATTCCGCTTTGGGCGGCAAACACTGGGCTCGCGACAAGGCCAGCGACCAGTAGGGAACGGAGTTTGAGCATGATTTGTCCTTTCTCATTAGGAACGCAGAATGTTTTGGTCTCGCGCTCTACCTACAATTTCGAAGCCAGAATTCCCAGCGTTGTTTGGATATGAAAACAATTTTAGGGGGTGGACCCATAGTGGGGCCGCCAGTCGGGCGTGGCGGTTAAACAGGGGTGTCTAGGATTGAGACAGGTTTGAGGGATCATTTTTGCCGGGGTCCAGTTTTTGTCTCAATCTAAAACAACTGAGATATCAACACGTTACAAAATTGTTTCGAGTCTAGGCATTTTTTTCCTAATTTTCTCAAGATAAGCCGCCGATATGTCTTTTGTGAGTCAGCTAGCCCTATGGCGAGGCCCCAGGGGGCGGCATAAATGAACCAAATCGGAGGTTTTAAAATGGCACGTACAATGGTGGTATTGGTCGGCGACGATCGCGAACAATGCGATAAGCTCAAGACTTTGAGTCAGGGCATGGGCTGTAACGTACACGTCTTTTCCCCACAGGATTGGGCGCGCGCGCTGCACGATTCAGGTGCTCGACAACGTCTTATGGGCGAGGTCCCGGCGTTGAGCGCAGGCTTGGGCTTGGAAGGCGGAGCGAAGATTCTGCAGTTCCCCCAATCGTCTGGCAACAATACTGACAATGGCAAAGTTCGTACAATTAACGAACTTGAGAGCATTGCGATCGAAAACGCGATTCATGAGTTTGGCGGCAATTTGACTGAGGCAGCTAAGGCCCTCGGCATTGGACGAGCCACATTGTACCGCAAAGTGAAGCAGTACAATATCGACCCGTCTAACGCTCGTAAGAAGCGCGCTGCCTAATACATCCACTTGCCATATACGAGAGCCGGCGTTTCAATAAGTAAATGCGCCGGCTTTTGTTTTTTGTTCTCTTCATATCCGGTCTGAGCGCCGGAATCTTCTTAAATAACCGCAATCGGGCCCGTGAGATATATCGGACCGTGTGCGACCTCGCGGAAGAACACTTTTACAATGCAGATGAGCACCTGGACCATTGGGTATGGACCTGTCGATTAAAGGCCGCCAAGGTGAGTCCGACTCTTACCACCGCGCAATTGGTGGGTGAGATTCAGGCGCAAATGGACACGTTGAATGTCTCCCATTTTATGATTTATTCGCCGGCCGAGGATAAAAAGATTTGGAAAGGTGAAGCTGTCGACACGGGCATTCGTTCTCGCTACGTCGAAGACCACCTTATGATTTATAAGATTATCCCGAATTCGCCGGCGGCCGAAGTCGACCTGCGCCCAGGTGATGAAATTGTGGAGATCATTGGCGTGAGCCAGGTCACGCCGTGGGGCGCTCAAAATCGGTCCGGGACCTTTAGTGTTTTGCGCGGTGAGGACATTCTGACGAAGGAGGTTCAGGCACGGGAGATCTCCTTGAGCCTGGAGCCGACATTGAGAAAGCCGTCGTCGTCTGTTGGTATCTTAGAAATCCCTAGTTTTCGCTCCGAATATTTTGAAAAGGACCAATGGAAAACCATGGTGGAACAAATTCTTCCTCTTTCCCACGTCATTATTGATATTCGTGAAAATGCTGGCGGGAATTTTGTGGCGATGCTTCGAGTCCTATCCACATTTCATTGTGGTGGGAAATTAATTGGAACACTTTCGCAGCCGCGCAAAGATGCCCCTGATCGAGAAGGGTTTGACGACAATACCCAGGATTCTTACCAGATCGAGGTTCTTGAGAACTCGCGCAATTTGGACATGGTGACCTACGATGATTATGGCTGCTTCAAAGGCAAGGTGACGGTTTTGATTAGCTCGGACACGGCTTCGACTGCAGAAATTTTCGCGCAGAGTTTCTTTAGCCGTCCAAGATCACAGGTCTGGGGAGTGCCCACGGCAGGCGATGTGGTCTTGGCCGTGTGGTTTGATCTGCCGGCTCTCGGAAAAGGATATAGCATTTCAATTCCCGAAGCGGTTTATATCACTCCAGACGGAGAAGTTTTGGAGAATCGGGGAGTGGCCCCGCAGAAAGAAATTTATCACGATCTCAAGCAAGCCAAACTCGGCAAAGACACCTTTATCGAAGAAGCGATTCGCCGTTAGGTTCGGACTACTTTTTGGGCCGTCGGGGCGGTTAACGCACCGACGGCCCAAAATGTAGTCCGAACCTAGGGGCGGCACTTGTAGGCGGCGGACAAG
>JBFWON010000063.1:0-25328 GCA_050250515.1 Bdellovibrionales bacterium
AGCTGCGTCCTTCGACTCCAGAAAGTTCAGGAGTGTGCGGCCGCCAAACCTACAGTCGAACTTGGGCAAGGGGAATCCAATCCTCCCGAGTACTGGTGCCCAACGAATAAAGCCAATGAATTTCAGATCTACACGGCCGAGGGTGAGAATCGTCTGATTCGCGCCATTCGCGTCGGCACAGAAGGCGATCAAAAGGGGAAACCTGTCTCTGCCATGCGCTACATCATCAAACCCGATGGTAAAGTGGATCTATCTTCCATACGAATCTATGACATTGAGGGCGACGATATCTCGAAGATTGCCATACCTAAATTTAACGAATACTCGAAACCGGGCGAATCGTTTATGCCCGATCGAAATGACGTCTCTCGCCTGGAAGATGAAGTCACCCGTAAAATCATGACGCGCGATCGATTCCTAAAGTACGCCGCCATAAACCACGACGTGGTCATGGAAGGTGCTAAGAAAATCAAGGCCCACACCCCCGACCCGCTCAAGGGAGCCACCGACAGCGAGCTCAAACAGTTGGATCAAGAAGTGGCCTGGGCCAAAGACATTCCCGACATCTTTAAGCGCCTCGCCCCCGCCTGCACCCTCCTTAAAGGAGCACAAGAAGACACCGAAAAGGCCAAGGCAGACGCGGTGAAGGCCAAAGGGACCAAGTAGTTCCTAAAATGCCCTTTAAATGAGCACCTCCTTGACCGGCTGCACTGGCCTCGATCGCCTTTGACTCTCTTTAAGAACTCCATTGAAATCCTTAGATCACACTTTAGGAGGTCTACACCTATGAGGAATACCCTCGTTGTCATGCTAATGGCCATTGTTGGTCCATTTGCTATGGCGGAACAAAATTTCGGAATGGCCGGCTGTGGCTGGGGATCGCAAGTTATGGGTCCCGATGGTTCACAAGTTTTGGCTGCAACCACTAACGGCACTGGAAGCCAAGGCTTTGCCCTAAGCTCGGGAACTTCGAATTGCGTAAGCCCTAGCAAAATGGCGGCGCTTCGAGCCCAGCAAGAGTTCTTCGCATCGAACCTTAAGATCCTTTCGAAAGAAATGGCTCAAGGTGAAGGTGAGTATGTAAAGGCTCTCGCGCAAACGATGGGTTGCAAAGGCGAAGTGCATAATGAATTCGCTCGCCAAATGCAACAGTCCTACACCGAGATCTTCAGTGCTCCCGGTGCTATGTCGATGCTGAGCAAAGTTCGCAAGTCGATACATAGCAATCAAAACCTAAACTCTAACTGCGACACGATTATCTAAGGAGTCGAACATGAAAAAACTTATCGCACTTCTTTCGATTTTCGCTTTTGCTGGTTCGTTTGCGTTTGCTGATACTAAAAAACGTCCCGCCAAGGGCATGTCAGAGCCTATGGAATCCTATGAAGTTCCCTGGGGTATGGCCGGTTGCTCGATTTGGAATTACGTTATTAAGGACAAAGAGCAAGGTCCCCAGATTGGCGTTTGGGCGCTTGAGCACTTAGTGTTTGGTGTTCAGATTTCGGCGATCACCACTGGAACTTCCAACTGCGTCGAGGCTCCGGGAATGAAGCACGCTCAAAACGAGCAAGAAGTCTTCGTGAACGTGAACCTCGCCTCTTTGCAAAAAGAAGCCGCTCAAGGACAAGGCCGCCACCTTGACACTCTGGCCGAAATCTTCGGTTGTGAGAACAAGGCCAGCTTTGCCCAGCTCAGCCAAAACCGCTATGAAGCCATCTTCTCCAAAGAGGAAGCTTCGAGCGTTGTTGAGCAGTTCAAGACGGAAATTAAATCCGGCAAAGCCGGCGCCTGCAGCCGCGCGGGTTAATCTATTTCGTTTGATTTTTAAAAAGCCCGGTTCTTTGACCGGGCTTTTTTTTGGCTTGTCTCAAACTGAGACGACACCGATTTTTCACCACCTGGAACCAAGAGCCTGGCCTATCCTAAGTTAGATGTCCCCCGTGCGGATCGCTCTTCTATCAATTCTGGCTTGGGCCCCGCCCGTGGGCGCGGTTTCGGATTTGATTGGAACTTCCGGCGAGTATGGCTATGAGACAGGAACCAAGGGCGCCGTCACCAATCGCGAACTCGCCGATCAACTGTATAAAGCGGCTCTCGAAAATGAGAAGGCGGCATGGTCAAGCTTTCCGCCCAATGTGGCGTTGCTATCGAAGGCTTTACAACAGAGCAAAGATGCAAAACTGGCCGACGATCAGGCCAAAGAATTCGCCAGGGCGGCCCTACACGGCGCCCAAAGTGGAAGCCAATCGGGTGACTTCGTTAACGATCGCTATGGAATCGTGAGTGAGAAACAGTTAAAAGCCTTGGCCACCACCTCTAGCCCCTACATGCCTCAGGTCGAAAAAACCTTGGGTGGATACGGGATGAAATTAAGCGACGATAAAATGTCGATTAAAACTCCTTTTGGCAATTTCGCCATCAACGGAGAAGACTCGAAGTTAGTCGGCGCCATGCGAGGCGCGGCCAAGGCATTGGGCTACTCCCCCAGTGATGTCGACAAGGGAGTCAAAGCAGCCCTTGGCGAACGCGACGCCCTGGCCAAAAAGCTGAGTGAAAAGGCCGGCCGTACCGTCGCCTCCGGTGACGAAAAAGCTTCTGGCGGCAAAGGTGGAAACGGAACCTCAGGTGGTACGGCAGATTCTGAAGCTCCGGCCAATTCCAGCGACAATTCGGACTCCCCCCATGCTACAGAGTCTCGCCTGATTGACGAAAGCCTCAATGCACCACCCAAGCCCAATTACGACGCTTTGGAAGAGGAAAACAAAGCCGAGCGTAAGCGACTGGCAGGCCAAATGGGACTCGATTTGAACACCGACCCCATAGGCCGGCCGGATCAAAATATTTTTCAGATGATCTATTTGCGCTATCAGTCCAAGGTGTCTTCAGGAGAGCTCACACCGTACTAGACGACTTCCCGATTGATTCTGCGGCGAAAACCAGATAGCTACCCGTCTCATAAATGAAAATTGTCCCGCTAATGATTTTGATCAGTGTGAGCTCTGCACCAGCCTTCGGATCCGATATGGTTGAAGGTGACCCAAAATACTTGGCAGAACTTATCGAAAAAGCTCAAGCCGAAAAAATTGGGGGCGAGCCCGAATGGCGCCGCCTGCTCTTCACCCGCAAAGAATATCTCGGCGATAACACCAGTGTGTTTGACGACAACAACTACTTTCTCGGTGGAAAAAAGGGAAAGCATGATCCCCAGATAGAACTCGAAGGTTCGCTCAAACGTATGTTCGAACCTGGTGAGATGACAGCCCGTAAAGAAACGGCGCATCCGCAATGTATATTCGCCGCCCGTTACGACTACTTGAAACGCCGATTTCAACTGGATCCAAAACGTTATCCCGACCGTCATTGTGAGAAGTTGGAAAAATTTAAAAAATTCGCCAACTACAATCGTGTGTCGTTGGTCTTCTCCAATTATTACGCCGACAATCCGGGATCCATGTTTGGTCACACTTTGCTTCGCCTGCATCGAGACCAGGTTGAGACCTCGAATATGGGTCTACTCGATGACGCCACCAACTTTGCCGCCCTCGTACCGGTCATGAATCCCTTCACCTATCCATTTCAGGGCTTGTTCGGGTTGTTTCGTGGTCATTTTACTCTCTTGACCTACGCGGAAAAAATTCAAGAGTACAATAATTACGAGAGTCGGGATCTTTGGGAATACGAACTGAACATGACACCCGAACAGGTCCGTAGATTGGGCCTAGTCATGTGGGAAGTCGGCTTTTTTAACATCGACTATTATTATCTGGACGAAAACTGCTCGTTCATTATGCTGGCCATGCTTGAGGCCGTGAACCCTGAATTACATTTAACCGATCCTTTTCACCTTTACGCCATTCCCGCCGACACGGTGAAAATGGTCACACGCACGCCCGGTTTGCTTAGGAGTGTGGAGTTCAAACCGAGTGCGCTCACCCGCTATTTGGAGAGGGCCAAACTGCTCGAGTCCAATGAGCGTCGTCTATTTCGACAGATCATTAGGCGCTATGAGAACAATTTGGACACCACGGAACTCGATCGGTTGATTATTGAAAACAAGTGCGAGCGGGAATGCCAGCGGCGTTTGTGGGATGCGATTTTAGAATTTATTGATTATAAAGAAAAAAAGATCTCGATTAGTAAGCTCGAAAAGTTCAAAGATTTGCGCAAGGCTGGCCTTTTGAGACGCGCCCGCCTGGGAATTCCTTCCCCCGCCCTTTCTGAACGTCCGAGCCAGTCCCGACCGGATTTAGGTCACATGTCCTCCATGATCGAGGTCGAAACGGGTTGGAGCGAGCTTGGCCTCAATATGTCGGATTTTCGTTGGCGACCGGCTCTACACGATTTGTCGTCAAGTGACCTTGGATACAGCAATCAATTGCAAATTCAGATTATGGATACCGTCCTTCGTTGGGATCAAGAGCGTGACAAGGTCGACTTGAAGCGCTTCACCTTTATAGAGCTGACTTCTTTGGGTCGGCACGAATTGGGATTGAGCCCTCGCTCTTTTCACTTCGAGCTCGGATGGAATCAAGATCGGCGCGACAACAGATTCTTTCAGCGCACCTACCTAGAAACCGGTTTTGGCGGGGCCCGTTTTTGGGGACCGTTTAGTACCTATGCCCTGCTGAATTTCACTGGCGGCTACTCCACAGACTCAGAACTCTATGCGCACATTGGCGCGGGACCGCGGTTGGGTGCGTTCTTGTCCCTTGGTCCAAAATGGAAATGGTCGGCGCAATACGACTGGATTCATAACTGGGGCCGTCAGCAGGTGGAGCGAAAAACCATCGGAAGTCGCCTGAATTATTTCATCACCGCTGAACAAGAGTCCTTTCTTGAGTATCGCTGGGACGATCATGACTCCTTCGGTGGGCTCGGCTATCGGATGTTTTACTGACACCTTCTATTTAGAAAAAAGTGGGTAGGGCACTTGGAAAATGAGACTCAATCACCTGACCCTGACCAAACAGTCCTCGCAAGATTTGACAACGCTCTGGCTCCAAGGCGGGACTACAATTGGAAAATTCGTTCTTTAGACCTGAAAGTGGAACGACCGTATCTGGTCGGGGCCTAAAGGCTTTGGATTGAAACGCGTCGGCATAGGTGATGGCAGTATAGCGGGACTCCCCGCTATGACAAAAGACACAAACAGTTCCCGACCCGAATCGGATTCGATCGAACGGGGCGGATCGAGCCATGTTCTGTTGAACAGGAAATTCAATCTCGCCTTTGATGGTGTTGCTCGAGTCGACAAACTGGCTGAACTCGACCACTTTACTACCGACTCCCTTAGGCACCACCGAAATCACAAGAGCGTCCATCATTACAAAAATGCGAGGGTTGCTTGTACTATCTGCCGGTTGGGCACTTGTCGTACTATTGGTGAGATTTACCTTAAGGGGACGCGCCAAGCTCTGAAGAAAGCAGCCAATCGTGAGTGGCTTTGGTAAAGCATTAATCAACTGAACCGCTTCATCTATCGATTGCGGCGCCCCCGACATCCCATCGGGAGTGGTGCATCCCGGATCGGCCGCTGCCGTTACCGTTGATTCAGAGGTTGAAAGTTGCCCGGAATTGGAGCACGCCTGGCCAAGGCCGACCAAGAGGCCTCCTATTAATATCCATCCCCACTTTAGCATTTTACTTTCCATTTAATTATGTATACTAAATACATAATATGAGCGGCCGGCCTCTTCGTCCATCGAAATGCCGTACTTGTCTCAAAGTGGGATTAAGAATGCGTATTACTCAGTTCACCGACTACTCACTGCGGGTGTTAATCTATCTCGGCCTAAAAGGTGAAAAAGCCACCGTCACTGAGATATCAAAGTCCTTTCGCATTTCACGAAATCACCTTGTCAAAGTCGTGCATGCGTTGAGTTTGCGTGGCTACGTGAACTCCTTTACCGGACGAAATGGTGGCGTGGAATTGGCTTTAGAACCATCCAAAATCATTATTGGCCGGCTTGTCGAAGAGTTGGAGCCCATGGAACTTTTGGAATGTTTCAATGCCGCCACGAACACCTGCCCTATACGCGGAGTTTGCCAACTTGAAGGTTCTTTGGTCCAGGCTCGTAACGCGTTTTTAGAAAGTTTAAAGACGCACACACTGGCCGATTTCTTGACGCCAGGGCCATCAAGATCAGAGCGAATGCGAAGACTTAAAATTGTAAGAAAGGTATAATTCATGGCCAACTTATCAGGCGATTCGCCACCCTACGGATTCCAAGATACTTCCTATAAGGCCGCGGGTCGGGAAGAAGGGCTCCGAAAACTCTCCGCTCGGTTTTACTTTCACATGGAATCCACTCCCGAAGCTCAACCCATACGCGCCATGCATAAGGACGATTTGTCCACGATGGTGGACAAATTGACGCTCTTTCTGTCGATGTGGTTAGGAGGTCCTCGCGATTATGTGGAAAAATATGGAACCGCCAACATGCCCCAGGCTCATCGACACTTGGTGATCAATGAGCCTGAGCGCGATGCATGGCTACTTTGCATGGACAAGGCGGTCGAAGAGCAACCTTATGTCGAAAGTTTTAAGACCTATCTCAAAGAGCAACTGCGCTTCCCGGCAGAAATGATTCGCAAGACCGCGCGCAAGGCGTAGATACTGAGGCAGAATGATCTCGATTCTTTCGGCGGCCTCGGAATCTATTTCCAGACTGCCCACAGATTTTGTTGGTAATCGACCAACCAGTTGAATCGCTCATAGAAATTAAATCCGACTATTGCCTTCACGTCGGGCGAGACATCCTTTTGAATCTTAGCGAAATCGATAGCCACGACCTGCAAGTCCTCGATGACATGGCCACCAACTTCCATCTTTGTCTTGTACACAGCCGCGCGCCAACGCTCACCAAGCCCATCACCCGCCTCGATGTACTGCACGAATCGATACTGATCGGGGGAAGCCAAGACTAGGTCTTTATCCACCACGGTCATACCCGCGCCGGTGTCCCACAGGGTCTTTACCACTTGGCCCCCGACTTCGGCTGACATCCCAACCCATAGACCTCCGGGGCGATCCAGACTATTAAGTGGGACTCCCGTCGGAACGAGTCCATCAAAATAAAGCCTCTTCTCGTTAAACTGAAAGCGCAGAGCCTGTCCGTCGAGCACGTCATTACCCACCAACGGACCGTTGGCAAACCAACCGTCCGGCTGCAGATCCACGACGATCTTTTGGGCGGTCAGAGGACCCACTCGAAACTCTCCGATTTCAATCTCTTGGGTTGGAATCTCCAACCCGGAAGCCCCTGTGATCAGGCCTGTTGAGACGACTGGATACGCGCCAAAAAAGGAATCATTGGGGACATTAGATTGGCGGGCGCCTGTATCCAAGAAACACATGGTGACGTGGGTGTCTAAAGAGCAACTCACGAAAAGCTGTCCGCTTTCCCCGCCTAACAAGGGCCTTCTAATGTCCAGGTCGACAAAACCCTGGGACCGGCCAAAAGCGCTCCCCGCCCACAAGAACCCGAGTGTACACACCAAAATCATATTCTTCATAGGTCACATCCTCCCTAGGAGCCCGGTTCTATACTTTTTTTTCAAAAAACCCCAAGTGGATTGTTCAAAGTATACTGATGGTATACTCGTCAGATCCTAAAAGGAGATTGAGCAGAATGAATTCCAGTCGTCCTGTCGTAGGGGCTCTAAAGAAGGTCCTGCGACAAAAGGGTATGACCTATCAGGAGTTGGGGCGTGAACTCGACATGTCTGAGGCGGGCGTAAAGAAGATGTTTCAGAAAGGTGATCTCTCAGTGGGTCGGTTGGTCCGCATTTGCGAACTCCTTAAGATTCACCCGGATGCTCTGCTGAAATCCGCGCGGCAAAAGCCCGTTCACCCTATTCGCTTGACCCGCGATCAATGTGACTTTTTTCTCACAAACAACTCTCATTTTTTTTACTTTCTGCGCTTGGTTTATGACCAACTGACTCCGCATGATATTGCTAAGGAGTACGGCCTGAGTGAGCAAGAGAACTGGGCTTATCTAAAAAAGCTAGATGACCTCGGGCTGATTCAACTCGGAAAAGCCTCGAAGGTCCGCGTGATCAAAAACGTACCGTTAGCCATCGACACTCGTGCCCATCCCGGCTTTGAAGCTCTCAGGCGAAAAATGGCCCAAAGATTTTTGACCCGAGTCTGCCAATCGGAAAAAGAAAGGCGACCCATCAAATTTTCAAGCTTTCGGCTTTCACCGGACCGAACCGAGCAACTCCATCGGGATGTAGAACGACTCTATGCACGATACAAACAGATTTCCGAGGTTGAAAAGTTGTCGGGATCGCCCCATTTACGTTACGTCTCTTCTCTTATTGCCATTGGTGAGTATGCGATCGTCGATAGCTTGGAGTTTTGACCGTCGGCTCCTGGGTGCCATTTTGTGGCGCTCCGTACAGTATAATGACGGAATCGAAATTTCTGCACCGACTTGAGCCACCGCTCAAGTGGCGCGATATCTGCTTAAGGATTGGATATGATTCATTTCTTCTTCGCCGTAGGTCTATTGCTCATAGCGCCTCTGACCCAGGCAAAGGAAGATTGCACGATTCGCCTCACCGCCCACTGGAAGTCCTACTACTTGATCAATAAGACAGGTGAGCGAGCGACCTATTCAACCGGTCGCATGGTGGAATCGAACAAGGTTTCGATTAATTTACCGTGGGAGAAACGCAATCGCACCAACACCACTACCTATGCTCGAACAGGGCGAGGCCTAGAGTCTGCCTTTTTTAAGGGACTGGTAGAGGAAGAAAACCTAAAAGATAAAACAGTCTTAGACGTGGGCACAGGCGAAGGGGTGCTGGTCAAAGAGCTTCGCGCAGCTGGCGTCGACGCCTATGGCACCGATATCTTCTTAACCCAAGAGCAACTGGATACGGGATTCTTGTTCCCGGCCGATACAGAAGCGCTCCCATTTTATCCGCAACAATTCGACGTGGTTGTTTCCTCGCACAGCACGTTTTACTACTCGCACGATGCGGATCTAATGGCGCGGCAACTTCGCGAATTAAAGCGTGTGCTCACCACGGGCGGCCACATCCTGATTTTTGGCGGGGTGAATGAGGAATTTGATCACGCTTTAGCCAAGGTTCCGGGGCTGGATCGTATTCCCACTCCCAATTCTTACAAGTTAATTAAGTTTGTGACTCGCTAGCGATCGGCAATTGATTTTTGCCAGTAGGCCACATCCCACCATTGCCCGAACTTTTGACCCACTCTTTCGAAATGAGCGACTTTCTTAAACCCTAGGCTCTCATGTAAGCGCACGCTCGCCGCATTAGGTAAGGCCACTCCGCCCATGACCTGATGAATACCGCGTGCTGAAAGGCGAAGGATTAAACTTTCATATAGAAGCCGCCCCCAACCACGACTTTGACAGCCCTCACGAAGATAGACTGAAATTTCCGCTGAATGGCGATAGGCACTTCTGGCCTTCCATGGTACCGCACACGCAAACCCTACAATCGAGTTCTGCTCAACCGCCACGATCCATTCAAGTGATTGTGCCATTCGCTCGGCCATGGTGGTGGCCGATGGGGCAACTTCTTCAAACGATACCGCTGTGTTGAGCACATAGTATGAATAGATCGCGGAAATTGCCCCGGCATCATCCGCGGCTGCAGGGCGAATCATCAGCGCTGGCTTTACCATTGAAATGTCATTTTCCATCGCGAGGTTGCCCTTCCAACTGCTTAAGTAGCCAGGCCCGGTACTCGCCGCTTTTGATCCACATCGCATTGATGTGCCCGAACTCGGGATACTTGATCAATTCCTTGGGCGGGCTGAGCGCAGCAAAAATGCGATCGGCATTGTGCGCCGGAACAATCGGATCATGTTCGGACTGAAACAAATAGACCGGCGTTGGACTGATGGTCCCAAGCTCCGTATCCTTCAAAGAATACTTATCGGTGATGACCAAGTAGACCATCCACTGAAAAGGCCATGTGAGCCAAGCGCCAGCCAATTTCTCCCTGGCTATTTGTTGGTAAGAATAAAATGAACCTTCAATGACGACAGCCTTGGGATGCCAACGCCCGGGGTGGGTGGAAAGGTTTTTCAAAAGCAGCGTCCCGCCGAGCGACTGGCCGTAGAAAATCAAGGGCCCATCGCCTCGCCATGGCGCCCTTTCCACGTAATCCAAGGCTGTTTCCACATCGCGATAAGCCCCACCGAGATCTCGTGAGCCCGAACTTTTTCCATAACCTCGATAATCAAACACAAAAAGGTCATAACCCGCCGCTGTGATCCACCCCAGACCTTGCACATGATTGGTTAAATTGGCCGCATTGCCATGGACTTGCACGACGACGCCCTTACGCTCCAAAAGCTTGTTCTTATGAACCTGCGCAGGGATACGCCAATAGTGCAGCTTTTCACCATCAGAGGTCGCGATGAAGCCCTCTTCAAGCTGGATTTTGTCGCGAATTTTTTCTGCATAATCGAGCTTATTGGGCTGTAAGAAAAGATGACTACAGCCGGACAGAACCAAGGCGGAAATTACGAAAAGGTATTGCAGCATCATGTTTTCTTAATAACTGATAGAAGTCGTCAGAGTCAGCCCGTAAACTTGAAATCCCGATATTTTGTCGCGCTCCAAATTGTACACCAACTCTTTTCCCCTTGAGGATCGATAAAAAAGTCCCAGACCCGAGGTCGCGATCCCCTCTTTTCCGTAAACACCAAGATCAAGTCCAAAGAAAGTGTTCTTATCCATCAACTTTCCGTCCTTGTCGCGAGAATTCCCGACAGAACTGGGATTGCGCGATAACCCCAGAACAGCCGAATAATCATCCGACATCTTGTATTCGTATCCTAAATTTTGCCGAACGGTGGTTTCCGTTCGAAAATAGGTCCCCTTCGGTTGATTGGGCATCGAATCGAAACGAGTGGGCCATTGAACACCCAAATCACAGGTGATGGTATGACGCCCAGAAAACCGCCAAGCCGCACCCAAGGCCGTGTCAAGAGGCAGACGGTAGTGTCCGTTGCCATCTTGGTTCACCTTGGTGACCGTGGAGGAAGTCGTGCTGACCAATTTTTCACTTTTGACACGACTTCTACCCAATAGCTCAACATCAGGAAAGGAAATTCGCAGCCCTAATCGAAGGTCATTATCCATTTTTTTTTGTAACCCAATCACGGGCAGCAAACTCAGGACTTCAAGTTCAGTGCGCTCCGATTGAGACAGATAAGCAGCTGTTGGTGAAGGCTCAGCGAACACCGTAGAATTGGTTCGATTCAAATACCGATGGACAAAGACCGAGGTTCCAAAGGACCAACCACCCCCAATGTCTTTACCAGACGCGAAGCCTACGAATTGTTCCTCGGTGTAAAACTGACTGTGCAATGTGAGATACAGTCCAGCATCAGAAACTTGGTTTTGGGTCTCGATATTGCCTTCGAAATTTATGGGAGAAAAAATACCGAAAGCATACGTCCACGATTTGATGTGTCGGCTAATGGCGACCATATTGGGAACGGTCGCGATGGAGTCAAAATCAAGTCCTTCATCGAAGACTTGAGTGCGACCCCTGACATAGGCATAAGCGCTTCCCGAGGCTGAGAATTTACGACCCGTTAAGGCATATAGACCGGCCGGATTATAAAAAATGTTACCTGCGCTTCCCTCCGCTGCGACGCCGGAGTTACCCATCAAGGATTCTTTTTCTCCCATCGGCAAAAGCAAAGGATTGTCGATCTCAGACCACGCGGGTTCCACCTGAAACAGAAGGAGCATCAGTACTAGTTTCATTTTTAAATTGTCACTAGATTGGGTCCGGCGGCCAAGTGGCGCCGCATGATCGACTACTCAGCGTGATTGTCGAAGGGAACCGTATGGGAGCAGATTTCCTGGCCTCGCTCCACCAAACTGAATTTAAGCCAAGCTCCCCGTTTGCTAGCGGCCGTAGAAAAGAGGGTAAAGAGAGAGCCTTCCGGTCGATACATCAGAAACCGCAGCGTCTTCCCATCCAATTCGAAGACCTGAGGTTCTTGGACATTCGGAGCCAACTCGATTTCTTGCACCGGGGCTCCCCGCTTTTTGTTGTAAAGCTGAACCAACAAGCGAGTCTCACCAGTGGCGCCACTGACACCCAGAATACTGGGGTCTTGAAACATAGATACAAGATCAAATTCCCAGGGTTCGTAAAACAAGATGGTCGGGGCCCACCGGAGATTGCCCGAGTGGACCTTCGATTCATCGACGAATCTTTCTGTTTTCTGGACAGCCACGATCCGTTCAGGACAACTCACTTGGGCCCAAGCGATCTGAAGTAAGAGAGCGAAAATGATCATTCTATTTCTTCCGGGTAAGACATTGTTGGGCAGGTCTTAACATCTAAAGTAAAGTTCTTGCAACGGCGATAGTTCTCCTGCGTCGGGCGAAAGCAGACGTGAATATGATCGTAGTGTGCGCCGAGATGACGAACTCCCATTTTCTTCTTAAGAATTTTAGGATCGTTGAAAAAGAACTGAGCCTTGGAGCGATGCCGAGTGGTTTCGGCACCCCATTTTACCATTAGACTGATTAAATCCGCCGTTCTCTCTGAGTCATAGGTCCTCTGGCCCACGCGAACTTCACCACCCGAACCTGGCTTTCGCACAGGCCAGACATCTATACATTGTCCGTCGTGGTGGGTGGCGTGTGGCCAAGATCTTGGTTTTCGCTTTCCATAACTGGTGTCGCCAAACATCAACCGGCAATCGCGACCATTGCCTGGACAAAACTTCTGTCGCCATTCTTGCGCCATGGCGGTGAACATGCAGGCCGAAAGGGGTCGCATGTAAGGTTTCGTTCGGTGACCCCGAATGTGCTGCGAACCGCAGGGGCCGATGGATTCATCCTGGCCACCCATTGGGAATTGATAAAGGGCTTTGTCTTTTCGACCCGTTCTTTCCGTCAGAGAAGGTGCGATTTTCACGATTCGGGTGATGAAATCTCCCCTTTGGGGAACGGCGACCGGCTCTGAACGGGGTGCGGGAGGGGGCGGCAATAGCACAGATGGTTTAGGATCCACGGATGCCGGCCTCTTTTTTGTCGGAAAAGAGAAGAAAAAGGCCCCGCCCTGAACGGTCTGTTCAGCATGGGCGACCGAAAGGATCGCCAAAAACGGAAGTAAAAATCGAATCGATTTACCCTGCACAGGAGCAGAGTATCGCAAATGCCAGGCCGCTTGAGGGCCGTTTAAGCCCGTGTGGCCATTAGGAATTCGACGCCCTTGTGTCAATATGGCACATGTCTAGTTCTTAGACATAAAGTGCACGGCCAGAAACTTCATCGAAGACCGTCGTAAAACCGACCAATCCCCATTGAAATCGTGATCAAGTCCACTCAACTTTTTCTTCTGGACTGGGAAATTATGGCTTCGCCGCAAGTTTCTAAGATCGCGCTCGGCGGAGCGGACGTCGATTAAATCATCTTCCGCGCCAAAGGCGCTAAAAAGGGGCAGTTGGGCTCGCCGGAGCCAACTGACGGGTGCGGTTTCACTGTAAGACAGCCAGGTTCGTGGAATGTGGCCGCGCCATTTTCGAAGCTGGGTCGGATTCTGGTGAAGTCGAATCATCGACTCCGCCAGAGCTAGGCGCTCCTTAGGTTTAGCTTTGGCAAACTCCTCCTCAAGCCAGCCACGCGTTCCTGCCGCCAAACTGATGATGGCCTTGACCTTTCGTGAGCGAGTGGCCACCTCTGGGGCAATGTAGCCGCCCTCACTATGGCCTACTAAACAAATACGATGCCGGGGAGGAATCACCTGATCTAGACATTCGAGAACATGGCGAATTCGCACCAGTCGGTCCCCACCGCGTGAGAATTCAGCCTGGCGAATTCGACCGGTGCGACTGATACCACACTTGTTTATAATAAGAAGATTCACACTCGCCAACAGTGGGCCGAAAAGCTCTTCGAAATGATCGTCTTGGGTTGTGTAAAGCTCGGCCGAGGACCCTGGTAAAAAGACCAACCAATGGCGCGAAGGCCGGGCGGCCATTTGACCACTCAGTACGACCCGACATCCATCAGAGGTCGCCATCGTTTTAAGCCAGCTCTTCGACCGCTTCGTTGACATTCGCGAAAAATAGTAAGGCCTACTTGAGCCCTACTCCTCCCAACACATGAGTTTCAAGATATCGGAAGAGTCAGCAAGTCTCGGACCAGGTTAACGAGCCTGAATCGGTTCGCGGAAGTGGCCCCTAAGCGAAGCGATTTGGGCCTGGGACCGGCAATGGGTTCTAAGACCTAGATCAGCGATGTGCTCACATTTTTCCTCATAGGAGACGTACTCAGCGGCCACCGTGCAGCTAAAAGCCAATGCGCTCACCTGTCGCCGGTTTAACCAATTGTTGTAGGACTGGATATAGGAAAAATACGCTTTCGATTTATTGTTGCGGAACAAGACATTGAGTCGATGAGACACACCGTCTCTCTTATATTCACCACTTAAAGTCAGAGAACCATTTGTGATTTCACCTTGCTTATATTGAATGAGTCTTTCCAAGTCCCGACCTTCTAATTTCAGATAAGGGATAACTTCTCTATCATCTGAATTTGGTGATGACTTATCTCCCCTCAAGGCCGCTTCAATACGCACCACTTCACCCTCTTTAAATGTCACATTCAACGAACACTGTTGGTCTTGCTTGTGAAAAGTATCTACACCAGAAAGCAAAACCGCGGTCTCAGCCGAACTTAAGTTTGCAATTAATGCGAGATAGATGAGGATGATTTTCTTCATTAGGCCTCCGGGGCCTTTGAATGCAGCCTCGGTACCAGCTCCAGCCCGATCAGGATGAGACTGGGTTGTAAGCGCTTCTGACAACTGACAATTTTGGTCAGTCGATGGAAGATCAGCCCGTCGAAAAAACCCTGGGGCGTTGTGGGTCGACCCCAGGGCGGGCTTAAATTGGGGGCAAGTTGTCTGTGGGCGCTCGCCCCCAAACCTCTTGAATACGGGAACCTTAAAACCTCGTCAGGGTGGGCGGGGATGGTGCCCCTCCCTGACGGTTAAAAACTTTTGAATGATTAGCCAATGAGCTTGAGAGCCGAGGCACCGTTTTGGTTCGCCTGAGCCAACACACCGACAGACGCGGCCTGAAGGATCTGGGCGGACGTCATCTCGGAGGTCTCATACGCGATGTCGGCGTCTGAGATTCGAGACTTGGCTGCCGTCAAGTTCTCATTCTGGATGTCCAAGTTGCTGGTGGTCATCTGCAATCGGCTTTGAACCGCACCGAAGTCGGCGCGCATCTTACCGATCATGACCAAGGCATCATCCACCGACTGTAGAGTGTCGCGGGATGAGCTCTTTTCCGCCAAACTCACACCATCGATTCCGAGAGTGCTAGTCGTGGCATCAGCCGCAATTTTGTAACGAATCACGTTTTCGTCTTCATTCGCGAAGGGTCCAACATGATACTCAAATTCTTCACCATTGCCGTCGAGCAACGCTTTATTTCCAAATCTTGTCGACTTTGCGATCCTGTCTGACTCGGCCACTAACTGCTGGGCCTCTTGATCGAGGAATGATCGCTCGACATCGCTCACCGTATCAGATGCGGCTTGCACACCCAATTCACGTAAACGAATCAAGATATTGGAGATCTCGTTCAATCCGCCCTCTGACACTTGGATCAGAGATTGAGCGTTGAACGCATTGTTGCGTGCCGCTTTAATACCCGCTAACTGGCCACGGATATTTTCAGAGACGGCGAGTCCGGCAGCGTCGTCCGCTGCTTTCACGATTCTTGTACCTGATGCGAGTGCTTGCTGCGAGTGTTCTAAGCGAAGCTGCTGCTTGCTCAAAACCCTTTGCGCCGAAACCGACGCAATATTCGTATTGATCCTTAAGCCCATTTTGGCCTCCTTAAAAACTTGGCTCGATCCTCGAACCACTATCCACTCCGTCAGCCCACAGCCAGCGTCCGGCCGACGACGAAACGAATAGGACATCCCTATCGGGTTAATAAATTTTGTTTTCGTTGGGAGGCCTCTAAAGGCGAAGGGGTGACTGTCCCTTCACCTCTAGAGTTCTAAGAAAGGTCAATTTCAGTGACTGCCGAAATGAACCTTTGAAAGAGTGCTCCAACGTGTTCAGGTAACTTCTCGGCTTTGGTCCAGGAGACTTTAGGCTTTGGTCCAGTCTAGTTTACAGCGCTGCGCGTCTAGTACCTGAGTTTTCACGTGATTTGCCCACAAAAAAAATTTCAAAAATCCTCGACTTCCGTCTAGTTGCGATGCGTTAAGAGCGGCTTCTGGACCCGCTTTGACCCCCTTTCTCGCGCCTGCCTATACTTGGTCCATGAATAATTGGGAGCAGGCCAAAGCTGACATCTTTAAGAAAGCGTTCTTTATTCGTGAATTCGAATCGACACTGCTTCAGCTTTATTCCGAAGGCCTGATTGCGGGCACAATCCACACCTGCCTCGGGCAAGAACTGGTGGGCGCCGTCATAGCCGAACATCTCCGTGAACAAGATTTCGTATTTTCGAACCATCGAGGACACGGTCATTTTTTAGCTCGCTATGATGAACCGGAAAAATTGCTGGCGGAAATCATGGGGCGCACCACGGGCCTTTGCGGTGGCCGAGGCGGCTCCCAACACATTCATTACAAACGTTTTTGGGCCAGTGGCGTTCAGGGAAGCTTAGTTCCCGTCGCAGCGGGGACGGCCTGGGCGCAAATCTTGAATCAGGCTGCGGGCACGCTTGCGATCGCCTTTGTTGGAGAAGGCACCTTCGGCCAAGGCGTCTTGTACGAAACGATGAACATAGCCTCGCGCCACCAGCTTCCTCTCCTGTTGGTCGTGGAAAACAATGGCTATGCGCAGTCGACCAAATCGGACGATACGATGGCAGGAACCCTGGGGGGGCGGGCCCGGGCTTTTGAGATGGAATCTACGATAGTCGACACATGGAACCCCGAGGAATTTTATCTCACCAGCGGTCGATTGATCGCAAGCTTACGAGAAAGGCCACGACCTGCGATCTTGCAGGTCAACACCTATCGCCTCGGAGCGCACTCGAAAGGCGATGATGATCGCCCGCAAAACGAAATCGAGTCTTTTGCAAAAAAGGATCCAATTAATCGACTCGTGGCGAAGGGTTCTTCCGACGTTCAAGCTTGGGCTCACAATGCGAAAGAGCGCATGGCCGAACTGACTGACAAAGTGAAAAGACAATCGATCGCGAGTGCGCCAGGTTTGACGGCCATTGAAAATCAGGCGATTTCTTGGCGTCCAATCGAAACGACAAAACCAGAACGTGTGGTGAAGCGATTGAATCAATCCCTCCACGATCTGGCGGAAAAATACCCGAACCTTCATTTTCTCGGGGAAGACCTGTGCGATCCCTACGGAGGGGCCTTTAAGATAACCAAAGGACTTTCGACCAAATTCCCCGAACGCGTCTTGAACATGCCGATTTCCGAAGCGGCTCTTGTCGGGGTTTCCACTGGAATGGCGCTCGGTGGAATTTTGCCCTTTACCGAGATCATGTTCGGTGACTTCTTACTTCTGGCCGCGGATCAACTGGTCAACGTGGCGGCCAAAATTCCATTTCTGGGAACGAAAGAATCTCCTCTAAAGATGGTCATTCGAACGCCAATGGGGGGCTATCGAGGTTATGGGCCCACTCATAGTCAATCTTTGGAGGGTCGATTTCTGGGCCTCTCCGGTTTACGCGTTTACGCCTACAACTCGCTGCTCGATCCTAATGACTACTATCCCCGTGTGTTAAGTGACTCATCGGGACCCGTTCTCAGTATCGAAAATAAGAGTCTTTACTCTGAAATATTCCCGTCACCCATATTGTCCCGGTTTGAGGTCTCTCAATCGAATGACAACGCCACGGTTTTCTTGGCGCGCTTACCTAAGCAAACAAAGCCAGACGTGAGCATTATTACCTACGGAGCTATGGTCAATCTCGCGCTGCAGGCGTCCCTCGAAATTTCTGAAGAATTGGACCTTTATTGCCAAGTTTTAGCTCCTCTTCGGTTATGGCCTTTCTCCTTGGCCGCATGGGCCGATGAGTTGCCCCCACAAAGTCTAATCATTGCTCTAGAAGAGGGACCGCAAACGGCTGGTTTTTCCGCCGAAGTTTTAGCCCAAGCCTGTGAAGGTCTATCCGCGAAACGTTTTGCACTGCGCAGACTCGGGGCTCAGTCCGATTTCCTGCCTGCGACTTTAGAGGCAGAGCGCTCTGTGCTCCCGTCAGTTGAGAACTTAAAAGCCCTGGTGAAACGCTGGGCTGAAGAGGTGGACCGATGACATTGCATCTGAGCTCCCGCCCATGCTAACTTTTTTCCTAGGGGGCGAGCGTGAAAGAACCAATCGCAGGCACTCAGAAGCTGATGGACTTCCTCCGCGAACTCCTCGTTCGAAGCGGACAGAATCCCACCTTCCGAAGCGATGAAAAACTTTTTCTCTCAGGACGCTTGGACTCACTAGCCATCGTTCAACTGATTGACTTTCTTGAGACCGAATATTCAGTCGATTTTAGCAAGAGGTTACTAGATCCGTCCGATTTTGAATCAGCGGACAGGATCCGAGAGACATTTCTAACATGACAGAGATTCGGGCGCCGAAAGTTACGGCCAACGACACCCATCTCGAAGTTCTCAAATTCTTGGTAAACGAAGGTGACCGGGTCACGGTCGGGCAACAGCTTCTGGAGCTGGGGACGTCCAAAGCCTCTTTTGCATTGGAGAGCCCAGCGGACGGCTTTGTGCAATTCTTCTTTGCCAAAGGCGATTTTTGCCCTGTAGGTGAGATCCTCGGGCGCCTTCACGAAAAACCAATAGGGGAATCTATGAACCGCCGCAAAGAGGCCCAAGTCAGGGCGCTTGGTGGAGTTTTTCAACAAGCCCTCCCGGCCTCCCTCACGGTCCAACTCTTAATCGGGTCGCGAATGGAAAAGATTCGACGAGAAGGTAAGGATCAGCTCTACCTTCTTGCCACCATCATTCACAGTTTGGTTCAAGCTATCGCCCCCAAGCCTCGTTTCAATAGCTTTATAAAAGAAGGAAGAACCGTCACCCGTGATCGCTTAAACTTAGGCTTTGCACTTAACTTGACCGACCAGCTCAACGTGGTCGTCATTCGGGATGTGGACAAGATGTCGACCGAATACATCGTCAGCGAAATTCTTAGGAAAATGCTCAAATCTCAACAAGGCAAACTCACTCCAGAAGATGTTTCTGACGCTAGCTTCACTGTGACCTCTTTATTGGCAGAGAACATTTTCTCTTTCCCTCCTTTATTAAGTGACGGACAATCCTTCGCCCTTGGCATTGGCGGTGATGCCGATTTGCCCGGCTTTCCTCTCACGCTCACAATCACTTACGATCATCGCATTTTCGAGGGGCGAGAGGTTGCGGCGGTCCTCAATCAGACTAAAACCGATTGGCTACGAGATTCTCGCGAATGACGATGCGCCGAGCTCTCTTGTTGCTGGCACTTGTGTCTTTAATTGGCTTCGTGCTCTTTGCGGGACCGACCCCATTTCTCTTTCGCCTCACTTGGATGGAGATGTTCAATGGGCCCCAAGAGACCCCGCCTCCTACATTCAAAAAATGTGAACGATGTAATGTGGTATTGGTGCTCTTAGACACCTTACGAGCAGATCGCGTGCTGGGAGGGCGCGGAGTGGAGCTGGCGCCCAATCTGACTGAAATTCGCCGCTCAGGCCTCACTCTGACGCATGCCTTTACCAATGCTTTTTACACAACTCCCAGCTTAATGACGATTTTCACTTCCCTTTATCCCGGCGCTCATCGGGTGCTGAGCGCTCATTCCCATATTCCGCGACTTCGTAAATTAAAGTGGGAAGCCCCACCGCTCAGTAAGAAAATCTCAACCATGGCGGAAATTTTTCGCGCCAATCACTACCAAACGATTTGGTCTGCGCCACTCGGTTTTTCGCAAATGCCGAGCGAGTTGGGCTTTCAGCGAGGTTTCGACCTATTGACCGATCCCTTTCTATTAAGGTCGATTCTGGTCAATCCAGATCACCCGCGTCTAGCCGCCGACGCACTCGAACGCATTCGGCCGAAGACCAAGCAGCCTTTCTTTTGGTTTATCCATTCTTACATGACCCATCTACCGTATTTGTCCGAGCAGCTTCCTAAAGATACAGGTGCCCGAGTTCGCCGATCCGAACTTCTCGCGAGTTTTGAAAACTCCTGGGAAAAAGCGAGGGCTACGCGCAAGGGCATGCCCCATCCTCCTGCAGATCAAAAAAATCGAAAAGCCTGTTTAGACCTGGCTGACTTTCAACCCTGCCTAAGATTGGGATCCGACACTTTTGCTCATCTCGCCGGACAGTTTCAATTGAATCGGATTAGCCGACTTATAGATTCGGGGCGTGCGCTTCAACCCCTGCAGGAAAGGGCTTACGACACAGCTGTTCGCGAAATGGACCAAGCCGTCGGGGAACTGTGGCATCGTCTTCACCGGAGTTCTATTAGCGAAAATACCATCTTTATTTTTGTCGCCGATCATGGTGAGGAACTTTTCGAACATGGGGAGGGCAGTCACTCAAGCTTTTATGAGCACACGTCTCATGTCCCATGGATCATGGTCGGACCGGGAATCCCAAAGGGAATCGAGAGCCATCAACTGGTGAGTTTAGTGGACCTACTTCCGAGCGTGCTCGACGCCACGGACTTGCCCGCCAACCCGGCGGCTCAAGGGACTTCCATCTTCGCGGCAAATCCGCGAGAAACTGTCTTTGGCTCGGTTCTTGGCATGGATTACGTTCGAACCCATCGGTGGAAATGGTTGCTTAACTCTCAAGGTTTGGAGGAGCTCTACTATCTACCGCTCGACCCAAAAGAGAAAAGAAACATCATTAGCAGCCCGAATATTATCGTTCAGCGGCAGCTTCGAAAGCTTCGCCGGCTGACCCGCAAATGGAAGGTTGGCCTAGCGCTGTAACATGATTTTTAATTCGGTACTCTACTTCTTATTTTTGCCGACTGTTTTTTGGCTCAATTTTAGTCTTCCTCCCCGCTTCCGGACGTCTTTTCTACTTCTTGCGTCTTATGTGTTCTACATGAGCTGGAAGGTCGAATATGTCGTCATTGTCATTGGTCTCACCGTGCTCGACTTTCTTTTGGCTCGGTGGATGGAAGCCAAGGAAGGGCGCGACCGTCGGTTGCTCTTGATCTTTTCCTGGGTCTCCAATCTCGGCGTTTTATTTTTGTTTAAGTACGCCGGATTTTTCGCGCAAGAATCAAACCGGATTCTGCACTGGCTGCAAGTGGGGGGACACATTCCGGTGACCGATCTACTTCTCCCCATTGGACTTTCTTTTCACACTTTTCAGTCCATAGGGTATGCAACTGATGTTTATCGAAAAAGAATCCCGGCCGAAAAGAATCTCATACATTTTGCTCTCTTTGTCGCTTGGTTTCCTCAATTGGTGGCCGGACCCATTGAGCGAGCCGCCGCCCTCCTGCCCCAACTTAAACAAACTCGATTTCCGTCGCAGGATTTTGTTCGAAGTGGAGCTTATCTGATCACCTGGGGCTTGTTCAAAAAGGTCGTCTTGGCAGACAACTTATCCCCGTTCGCCGAACGAATTTTTTCTTCCCCCGAATCCTATAGCAGTGCGGCCTGCTGGATCGGCATCTACAGCTATGCCTTACAAATCTACTGCGATTTTTCAGGCTATACGGACATCGCCAAAGGAAGCTCTCTCTTTTTCGGGGTCAAACTAATGGACAACTTCAATCGGCCCTATCTGGCCCGGAATTTTGTCGACTTTTGGAAGCGCTGGCATATTAGTTTGACGAGCTGGTTTTTTGACTATGTTTTTTTCCCGATGGCCACTCGAACTCGCACGGTTTTCGGCTTTGCCCTCGCCGCACTTTTGACTTTTATGATTTCTGGATTCTGGCATGGAGCCAATTGGACTTTTTTGATCTGGGGCCTTATGAATGGTGCCCTCTACCTAGCTTCCATGGTTTACAGCCGAGCCAAGATCAAGCACAGGCTTGAGATACCGTCCCTGCTCGAACAGCTCCTGACCTTTCACCTCGTCTGCTTATGTTGGGTGTTTTTTAGAGCGACCTCGCTCGAGAGTGCTCGAATCCTCATAGAATCAGCATTAGGAATGTCCGGTGACGGCGTCAGATCCATTGGGTCCTTAAAAGAGGCTCTATTCGGAAGGCTGCTGAACGTATGGGTTGGCCTTTTGGTCGCAGTCGTCTTCACGATCCGGCACCAGTCCATACGTGAAAACATCCGCCAGAGTTGGCGAGATTTTTGGCCGATCATTCTGACTCTGGCATTCTTGGCCACGGTCTTTGGCGATTTCAATGCAGCCGAGTTTATTTATTTTCAGTTTTAGAGAATAGCCTATCGACCTTATCAACGAACTCGTCAGTCAGCTTTATCACCCCGGAGGGGCTTAGATGGGAAATATCCAGAAAGTCGGTGGGTTCGGCGGTTTGCCCCAGATCAAAGTGCCAAACTTCTGACTGGCCGGAGGGTTTCATTTCTTTCAGAGCCCGTTCTAAATTACCTGCGGACCGATACCCTCGTCTGTACTCGGGATGTTCCGGTAAAACCAAGAGCACGAGCTGTTCCGTTAGACTTGCGAGCTCAGCCAATCTCGGCTCCATCCAAGATAAATACTCGGGGGAAATCTCAAGTCTCTCATAGTCACAACATTTCCTATACTGGTTCAGAACCTTTAAGTAAACGTCGCCTTCTTGCATAGTTTGAATCTTGTCTCTGACCCAGTCGGGCTCCTTCTCAATATTAAAATAAAACTGGCCTTGTCGTGTCGGGTCCCATGCTGGCTCTGGGTGTGATTCCCGGCTGTACCACAGGTCAAAGCGCGCGCTAAAATCAATTTCCGAAAAATCTCCGCCCCTCCCCGGCAAAATCATATGGGCCATTCGCGCCATCTTTTGCACAGATCTTTCACCCAAAATCCATTTGTTGAAGGCCGTTAAAACCACATCAGAAGTCGAGAGACCGGATGAGAACAAGAGATCTCGATTCAACAATATCGAAGCAATATCCTCTGACTTCATTCGGACCGAAAAGCGATTTTGAGCTCTTTTGGTAATAGAGGACAGTGGCACGTGTACCGCAATGAGTTTGGGTCGAACGCCTGAACGTCTAATCTCACTGGCCAGCCGAGCCAAGTACATCGGCATCCACAACCCCAGATTGTCGACCGACATATTCAAGGTCAATGTCGTTAACCCGCGATGAGAAAGCAAGGAGTCAATTCGCATCGGATCCAGGCCGGACTGAAGTTCGGAGGTCCCTACCAATAGAATCACCGGCCGCGTTTCGTGAAGAGCGCCAAGATAGGATAGACTTTCCCTGATTCTTTCCTTCTGCCAGGTTTGTGCCATGGGATCAAATTGCTCGGCCAGATATGTCACAAAATGCAGCAGGCACGCGACCACCAAAAATCCAATTCCGCCACGAAGAAAAACCGAAACGGGCCGAGGCTCCGGGTTGGAAGATGGGATTTTCCCGTGGGGGGTGGACATAAAGACGACTTTACCATAGCTTGGCATATGGCCAATCGCAAAAGATGGTGGATTATTGGTTCAATTCACTCGACCTGCGCTGGAAAGCGGACCAGTCGAAAACCCAAACTAGAAATTTGAAATTCGGGTACATCCGCCCGCCGAAAAGCCGAGCGCAAGGGACGGGCACTTCGATTCCAGGCGCCTCCTCGGAAAACGCGCCAATCTCCCTTCGACGGCCCGGTCGGATCCACGACCAATTTTTTAGGGTAATCTCCGTAAAAGTCTTGGACCCACTCAAAAACATTTCCGTTCAAGTCGTACACGCCGTACATATTGGGTTTTTTGCTCGCCACAGGTTGAGTTTGCCTATCGCTATTCTCAAAGTACCATGCGTAGTGACGCAAAAGTTCTGCTTTATCCCCGAAGAAATAAGCCGAAGTCGTATCTCCACGAGCCGCGCGCTCCCATTCAGCCTCGGTAGGGAGACGATAATGGAATGCACTGTCGGCGCGATTGAGCTTGGATATAAAAATTTGAACCTCATTCCAGGAAACCCCCTCGACCGGATTTTCCGGACATAGCCCCCATCCCGCGACGACCAAATGTCGCTTTTCACAATGTTTTTTGAGGCTTGTGCGAGAGGGATTGTATCCCATTACAGAAAACCACTGCCATTGAGTGATTTCAGTTGTCTGGAGTTCAAAATCTGACGTCAATTGGACCTGATGAGCCTGTTCATCATTCCAACGGCCCGATTCCGATGTCTCACTCCCCATTTTGAAAGTGCCCTTTGGTATGCGAACAAACTCAGCGTCCAACTTAGGCGCTTGTAGTGCACTAAGAAAAATCCCAAATTCAAAATCATCACTTCGATTGAAGTGCACGACTCTCTTCAATTTTTTTTGCGATAGACCCTCTCGCAAAATTTGATCGATCAGCTTTTCAAGTGCAGGAAGGGCCTCCGTTTTTACTTCCGGTCCGGACCAAATAGCTCCTACGGTCTTTTCCAGCTTTTCGATCCACTTTTCCTGCAAGCCATAAGCTCGTATCCAAGAGCGCAAACGAGCTGCCACATTTTCGATCGCCTTCCTTCGAAGTTGCTCGAGAGATTCATTCTTTTGATCGCCCACATGTTCGATGACTCCCTTCTTTTGCAGGGCCGCTTTGCCGTGGTAAAAAGTGCCCAAGGCCAATTTCAGGCTCTGGAACAAATCCGACGACTCCAGTTTTCGCGCCGTTGGTACCTGTGAATCGACGCAAGCTTCGTCGTTTGCAGTGGATTCACACCCTGAGAGCTCAAGCGCTTCGCCCTTTTTCGTCAGGACAATCGTCTTTATTTTGAGACCTGGCTCTTCCAAGGTTCCTCGTGACTTTGGAGTGCACTGTAACGAGATGCCGAGAAAAAGAACAATTCCGATTAAACGTCGACCTCTCAAAGCAGCCTCCCTATCTGGTATTTAGTCATGAGCGCTTTTGGGCGGCAAGACCGAGAGCGCATTTTTCGTCATGCACTTTCCTAAATTTTCATAGGCGGCGAGTTCAGGAGCAAACCACGTGGTCCACAGCTTGGCCCCTGACTTGAAATGCTGTTCCGCAGGGAGGTCCTCCATGTCGAAGATTTTTAAATCGCTGGGAATTCTTATTTTGGCCGCAGGTTTAACTGGTTTTGAGGCCAGCTCGCAAACCCCTCAATCCACCAATGATTGCGGCGACACCATTTCGCAAGTGAACAATATTATCCGCTCACGGTTTCGCCGGCTGTCCGCCAGCTATGCCAATCGATTCCGCGGCACATGGAAAACCAATTCAAGTTTGATAACGAAGATTACA
>JBFWON010000064.1:0-25248 GCA_050250515.1 Bdellovibrionales bacterium
ATCAATGCCGGTATTGCCGCCCTCTCACGCCAATTGCGGGCGCAATTCGACATTCAATGCCAAAAGCATGGTGCCTATAACTGGTGGTTCGCGATGAGTATCCTCCACGCCTTTCGGCTGGATCAGCGCAATCGTAAACAAGTGATCTTCGCACTGGCGCGCAACCTTTCCACTGAAAATGATTTCATCGACTTGGACGGCAATTCAGTCCTGCAGGGCGCTCGCGAGACATTTTTGAAGAATCTCACCTATGGCAACCGACAGTCGTTCACCTCAGGGCAAGGCGATTTTCAAATGCTCAATTCACTCGGTGGCGTGCGCCCCGAAACATGGCTAGTTGAAAACAAGATAATTCCAACTCTTCTCTATACAGATGTTAACAATGAACCGGGTTGCAATGCGTCGCCTCAGCCGATTCAGAATTTACCGGAAAGACCTGGTGCGAGGGATCTACTAAATCAGCCATTTCCGCAAGGTTTGGCCGCGGGCAATCTACTTCAATGGCGGACCGAAAATTTTCTGCAGGATTCGGACTACCAGTTTTCAATCGGGGTCGAAAAAAACCCCTGGTATATGGCCTATATTGGCGTCAAAGCAGAGACCAATCCGCGCCCGGTCTTCTTTCCCTTCGGTGGGGGAGTTAAGCTGGTGGCTCGCTCTTTTGCCAAACCGTTCGGCGGTCGGATTGGTCCTTGGTACCAGTCTCGATGGGAGAGAGGCGCACCCAATTCGAGTGGCGATTTAGTGGATCCGCTAATGGCTCCTCGTGTGGCTGCAGGAGGATTGCTAAATTCTCCGGATGATCCACGACGTCTACCTAATTACTCTCGTTTTCCGGGTGATACGCTCGGAATGTCAGCGAGTATGTCGCTCAACGCAATAGCGGGCCTTGGATCCGTGGCGATCAGTTTCGACTATTACAAAAATATTAAGGAAGACATGGTCGAGGGTGCTCCCAATGACGTTTTGGCCTGGGATGGCGCCGGCGGTTCACCTGAAATTCGCAATATTGAAATCGCCGCCTTGGCGCCGGACCTGTTTGATATCACCTACTATTCGATAGAGCCTAATTTCACCGCGAACTACTACAACCGTTTAGTGGCCAATCGGGGGCGACTCGGGATCCCGGGGGGAACTCCCATTCGTGCGGATCTGGGCCAGAATATGGGCGGGGTGAACGTCTATAGCGTGCAAGAGCAAATGGGTGTGGCACGTGGTCGCCAAAAAGGCGAGGCCTATTACTTTGTGCGAAGTAAGGCCAATCTACTCACCGACTGGCTGCCAGCTCCCCCCGCGTTCACCTACGACGTGAATGGAGCGCTTGGTAACTTTGGACGCTGCTTGGTTCCCGATGATGGCCTCAGATTCAACAATCCCGGAAGTTGTGTGGCGGGTGGCGGCCGAACAGGCTACTCCACCAAACTTATCAATCGGAATGCCCTTCTTTCCAGTCAGCATAAAATTGGCGGAAGCGGGGCCGGGGCCAATTCAATTCTGAATCCTCCACCGACCAGTAACGGCTGGTAAACCCCACCGAAAACATGGCACAACCTGTGCTCCTTTGGCGGCCATATGGTCCGAAATCAAATTCAATCGATTTCACAGGCTTGAGTGGTACGTTTTGTGGCGGAGGTTGCCGTTTAAAGTCAGCCTCCGATTCTTACTGTCCAAGGATGGGCGGTTTTTTGCTGAAAAGATTTTAGACGACAGGACCCGATCAGGCGGTTAGAGCTAGATGGGGGTATCAGTGACGGGTCAAGGTATGTGGTGGTCGCCTTTCATTTTAATTGGATTCTTACTCGAATGGGGCCGGGGTTTGATCTTGTGTATCACTCTGTTCGCGCTCAGCTCGGCCTGGGCGAATCCACTCAATAAAAACGAGAATCAACAGGTCAACGCCTTAGCCGGCTTGGTTATATGCCCGGGGACCAAACTTGGGAACGAGGTTGAAGGCAATGGGTTTTTGTATGACGGAAGAAGATCTCTAATCTTTTCAGCCCATCAGGTGATCGATTCCTTGGGTCGTTGGCGTGAGCCCCTTGAAAATTGCTATTGGGAAAGTCGGGCCGGTGAGAGAATCTATTTTGAAAAGAACTCGGCTATCGCCGCGACGGCAAACCCCAGCCAAAATGAAGATCTGGATTTGGCCACGGCTCTCCTGCGAACTCCATTTGGCGGAGCCACTGCGATCTCGTTATTCACGGGTGATCCTTTGGGCGTGTCTGAGGTCATATCAGTCTCAGTGAGTAAAAAGTGGTCTTATGCTCTTACCGGTGCGCTGGAAGTTCGCACTCGATCCTGTCGGGTGACCGATCAGTTCAATTCCACCGAAAGCCATGGTGCCATTTTGATTACGGACTGTGAGCTCAAAGAGCGGGAGATGGGCGCCGCTCAGTTTGTTAAGGCCAACGGGAAATTACTTTTCCTTGGAATAGCGGTGGCTTCACAAACCGAGGGTGGAAAGACGCTCACCAAGATTCTGGTGCTGGACAGTGTTTCAATGGCTCGTCTTTTCAGTCGATGACTTGTCGAGAGTAAGTCCCTCGTGGCACGTCTGCTCCAGGCAATAGGACGCAGTCTTCGACTTTAGTGCCCGAGCGAAGATGAACATCATCGCCGACCACCACAAATCCACCGAAGTCCACGGCTTCCTCCACTCGGGCCGAATTGGCAATCAACAGACCTTTTTCGGGAATACTGTGTTGGTCAAAGGGAACAGAGTGCTTTTGTAAAAGAACTTCTAAGGTGGACCCGTAAGGGGTGCCTTCGCGCAAGTGGCGAATGCAATCGGCGGTGGCCTCCAAATAGTCCTTCACTCGTCCGGTTTCATACCAAATGAGGTCGGGTACTTCGAAGGCGCGCACCAAATCCCCTTTGTCGATCGCGGTGACCAATACGTCGTAGAGAATATTCGACCGTCCGTCCGGTAATAACGACCAAAGTTTTGGTGAAAAGAGCATATAGCTCGCGTAATGACGACAGAACGCGCCAGTCACTGGTGAGGACATTCCAAAGCCAACCACTTTCTGACCCTGAATCCAAACCCCGGGAATTTCCTTTCCAACTCCCGGCAGTGGGCAAACCAAAATAGTCGCGAGCGCCCCGGTGCTTTCATGCTCCTTTTTCATCTTCACAAAGATCTCCCGATCCGGATGCAAGATGACGCCATCACCATTCGCGACGGCAAATGTGTTTCCGTCGTTAAGATCAAAGCGGGCCTTCCAAATTCCTCCCCCACTTCCTAGAATTTCTTCCTCGTGAGAAAAATGGAGGCGCACATTGGGCTGGACAGAATGAACCGCCGCATGACGAACCGTATCCGGCAGGTAATGCGTGTTGAAAACGATGTCGGACAATTCGAGGGAGGAAAGCCAAAAATAAGGGAAGGCCAGCATGGGTGCATTCAGAAATTCAATGGCCGGTTTGGCTTTCTTCAGAGTCAAAGGCCGCAGGCGCTCGCCCAGTCCGGCGGAAAGAATCAAACCGCGCATAGTTGCTCGTAATTTTTTTCAAGCAGGCCCGCGTCTCGTAAGAGATGGGCAAAAAGCGGATAGCGATCCAAATCGCGCAGAGTCTGCTCCACGAGTTGGACCGTGTGCTGAATGTATTTAAGATATCGAGTGTCTCCGCGCATATTGAAAAAGCTTGCAAAGCTGCCGCAGGCTTTGAAGCACCTTTGAACCGTTTGAACATTAAAAATTTCTTCGAAGTCGGAAGGGATTCCACCCTCTCGAGCCATCGTGGCTTTTCTAATATAGTCCTGCTTGATCCGCTCGATCGACTCGGGTGAAAGACGCACATAGGAATCATGCACGAGAGACACTAAATCGTATTGCATCGGACCCGTTCGAGCGTCCTGGAAGTCGATCACATAGACCTTGCCTAACTTCAACATTAAATTGCGCGAGTGGTAGTCGCGGTGACAGACAACCTTTGGCTGCTGGTCTAATGTTTCGCAAATTTTTTGAAATTCACTGTCCAGGCTGGATTGGTCCGTATCTTTGAGCTTAATGCCACCGACCTTTTCAAGAAAATGCTCGCGGGCATAATTCATCTCCCACATAAACTTGGCTTTGTCGAAGGAGGTCGTTTGGCAAAGGCTTGGGGTTTGGGTGGGTCGAGTGGCTAAAAAATGAATCTTGATAAGCTCGTCGACCGCCATTTGGTAGAACGGAAACACCTGTGATTGATCCTGATTTTCCCAAAATTTTCTCTCGAGGGTCAGGTCGCCAAGATCCTCCAAAAGAACGACGCCCAGCTCGGGACTAATGGCATTGACCGAGGGCACTCGAATATCGACCGAGGCAAAATGGCGCTGAACATTCAAAAATGGATAGCTGGCTGTGTCGGCAAAAGGCTCCCACGACATTAAGACCCTGGATTGCCCATCGAAAACGACACGATAATACTTGCGCGAGGAGGCATCGCCCGCCAGTTGAAAGGTCTCAAATGAAGAAGTGCCGATATTTCCGGCAATGAAGTCTAGGATTTTTGGATCCATCGTAGACTATATTATGTCGATTCTGAGGCTAGGCTGTCGAGAAAATATTGAATAAGACCTTTATCTTTGTACTCGCGAAACGGCCGGGTCATCTTGATGAAAACTCGAGACAAATGCATGACTAAATCAAGGCGCAAAGACGGGTCGGTCCGAAGTTCCGCATAGGGTTTGGTGGTTCCGACCATCAAAATGGGTCGACGGTGGATAGGTGTTCGGGTCATTTCGAACAGCGAAGATTGTTCTTTCTGCGACAACAACGAGAGTTCAGGGATGAAAAGAGTGACAGGTCCCAGTTCGACCAAGTGCTGGGCCGATAAGCGATGGCTCTCTTCCACGTCTTGAAAATGCAACATGATCATTCGACCGCTGTGCGAATGAAGTTCTGTGACTAAGCGATGAACTTCACTGACGGAAAGTGCCTCAATCAAACAGTCTGAACGCAATGTCCATATTTTGGGCGGCTTCGAAAACGGAGCGCGCGGCCGTCTGTTGATGGATATTACGTTTTGAGGAAGTTCCACTTGGCCCTGTTCAAGGCGAGCTTGTAAATCGGCTAGCGTTTGACGCCGCTCTTCAAAGGCTTCAAAGCCACTCATAAGATCCAAACACGAAGCTCGAATTTCATGAGCCGCTTCAGGCGGTAAGCTTTCAGCCGCACGAAACCCCCAAAGCCCATACTCAGAGGCCTTCTCACCAAAAGCCAAGTCGCGCTCAAGGGGCGACTCTGGAGCTTCGGTCAGAAGCTGAAGAGGTACTTTGAACTTGGCTTCGTAGAAGGCTTTAAGCGCCCGAGCCGACTTCAAAAATCGATGATGAAACTGTATCCAATTTGCCATGTTTTCCCAACTGGTCGGGAGAGCACTTCAAAGCTCATGCCGTAGCGGGAAACAAAAAAAGGCCTCGGGAGTCATCCGAGGCCTTTTGGAATCTATCCAAACCGGAAATTATTTCAGCATCTTACGCTTATCGAGGCCGTACTTTTCGACTTTCATGATAAGGCCGGCGCGGCTAATCCCAAGCTCTTTGGCGAGCTTGGATTTGTTCCAACCGGTGCGGCGGAGCCCCTCACGAATCATTTCGCGCTCGAGGTCCTCCAGAGCATCCTTCAGCTTGCCATGCAGCCTAGCGCCTTGAACCTTGGTTTTGTCGCCAAGCTCAAGAATCTTTGGTGAAAGCATGTCGGCTGTAATCTTGTTCTCTACACCCGAAAGGACGATCAATCGCTCCATCTCGTTTTGCAACTCTCGCACGTTGCCGGGCCAAGAGTAGTCATAAAGTTTCTCAAGAGCCCGCTTGGTGAGGATTTTTTTGGCTTGACCGGGGTTATTTGCCGCCTGCGATTTGTTCAAGAAAAATTCAGCCAAAAGCGGAATGTCTTCTTTGCGATCTCGCAAGCAGGGAACTGTGATGTTGATCACATTCAAGCGATAATAAAGGTCTTCACGGAAGGTGCCTTGTTCAACCATTTCCTTTAAGTTGCGGTTGGTCGCCGCGATGATTCGCACATCCACGCGTCGAGACTCGACCGCTCCAACGGGAATAAACGTTCCTTCTTGCAGGACACGCAGAAGCTTAACCTGCATGGTCGGCGAAGTATCACCAATCTCGTCCAGGAAGAAGGTTCCTTTGTCAGCCATTTCAAACAGACCTTTTTTGTCGCGAATGGCGCCAGTAAAAGATCCCTTTACGTGACCGAATAACTCGGACTCGAGAAGATTGTCATTGAAGGCCGAACAGTTTTGAATCACGAACGGCTTATCTTTTCTAAGGGAATTGTAGTGGATCGCCTTGGCAATCAATTCTTTACCTGTACCGTTTTCCCCTTGAACAAGAACGGTGCTGTCGGCGCCTTTGATTTTATCTAAAAGCGCGTACAAGGTTTGCATCGGCTTAGATTTGCCGATCATGTTGTCGTATTTGTAGCGACTGCCCAGTTCCTTATTTAGTTCTTTGATTCGATTTTCGCGGCTGGTGATCTCAAGATGAAGAGTGACGACTTCTTGCGCGACCAGTTCAACCAGTTCGAGGAAGTGTTCACGATCTTGATCATCGATAAAGCTAATCTTAGAGATCGCCTTGTCGATGGTGTCACCACTGGCTCCAAAAATCGCCATGCGTTCACGAATTTCTGAGATTCGTGAAACTTGGGATCGATCTTTCATAAATCCAAGAGCCACCACGCAGCCCATAAAATCATTCTCGATCGTGATCGGAATGATGGCCATGTCAAAGCCGGCGGTTTCCCACTTGCGGATGCTGTAGCGATTGCCGGAGACTCGAATGTCCTCCAAAGCCTTCTGCACAGTCTCCGCCAAACTGGTCACCGAGGTGTCTTTGCCTAAGAACGTGGCCGCGGCTGGATTGCAAAGACTGGAAGTCTTTGGATCTACGCCGCGCAATTGCCCGCGCTCATCAGTGAAGACCACATCGATGTTCCACCATGAGTTGAGAATCTGTTTTAACTTTTTGATGACGTGTATATGTTCAAACTCGTCCCAATTGATCATATTCTGTACTCCTCTAAGTACTGCCTAGATTCTTATCGTCAAAACTTTGGACAACTTAAATCGATCTAGACCATGGTCTGGCTCGAAGACTTGGAAACACATTTATAAGGAGAAGGAGCCTTTTGGACCGTGTAGACTTTCTTCGTAAGGGAGATCCATATGAAGAAGCAGCTGCTCACTCTGTTGCCACTGGCCATAGTTTCGATAGTTATCGGGTTGTTGCTCCGTTGGTGGCAGGATTCCTCCAAGCCCCCGATTGAGCCCTTGTTCGATTGCCCCACTCTGGCCGTGCCTTCGGCGGACTACACAGTCCTTCGCGTGAATCCGGATCAATCCCTGACAACATTGAAGGGATCAGAGACCTTTTCACTTGGCCGCCTAAAGCCACAAGCCGATGGCCCCTTTTTATTGGAACTTTCGACCGAGACCATTCATTCAGCAGGAGATTCGTTGGACCCTCTTTCGACATATCATCTTGAGCAAAGTCCCGCCGGCGTCACTATAGTGGGGGTCCGCCAGGGGGCTGAGACCGTCCGTCACAATTGTACTGTTAAAGTTACTTTGAATCGATAAGATATTCGCATGTTCAAGGCCCGTTTTCTCACAGCCGGGATTGCAATTGAAAGAAGCGAAAGTAAGAGCCCTTTTGGACCATCAGCTCGTTGTGATTTCCCTGCTCGATGATTCGGCCCTTGTCCATCACGATAATTCGGTCACATTTTGAAATTGTGGACAAGCGATGGGCAATGACGAGGGCCGTTCGACCTCGCATCAGTGAATCCAAACCTTTCTGCACTTCCAGTTCGCTTTCAGAATCTAGGGCGCTTGTCGCTTCATCCAAAATCAAAATAGGGGCATCTTTGAAAATAGCGCGGGCAATGCTGATTCTCTGTTTCTCACCACCAGAAAAGCGCGCGCCCCTTTCACCCACCTTCGACTGGTAGCCCTCGGGATTCTTGCTGATAAATTGATCCGCATTGGCCAACCGGGCCGCTTCTGAGACTTTCTCCGAGGATTTTGAAAAATCACCGGACCAAATGTTCTTTTGCACAGAATCTGAAAATAAGAAGACATCTTGGGTGACCAGCGCGATATTGTCCCGCAGTTCGGTCAACCGCATTTGTTGAATCGGAATGCCGCCAATCAAAATCTCACCGGATGTTGGATCGAAAAACCGGGGTAAGAGGTTGATGAGGGTGGACTTACCCGCGCCACTCGACCCGACTAAGGCAATTTGCTCGCCTCGCTTGATGGTCAGGTTCACGTTCTTTAAAACGTCATCGTGGTCGTATCGGAAGGAGACATTGCGAAACTCGATCGCCTCCCAATTTCTGGGGAATTCCTTGGGGCTCGCCACCTCAGGCACCACGCTCGAGTTGTCCAAAATCGATTTCAAGCGCTCCAGGGCCACGGCCGATTGTTGCATTTTAATATAACCACCTTGAACTTTTTTGGCCGAATCCGACAACAGTCCTATAGCCATGATAAACCCAAGGAAATCGCCCACAGTCGAGTGGGATTGAAGAGCCTGCTGACCTATGTAAATCAAAAGGCCCGCAACAAAGATCGAGGCCATGGATTCTGAAACCGGACCAGAGGCCTCTTCTCTCGAAATTACTTTGCCTTTGGAACGTAAAAATTCTCTCGCCTGGGACTCAAAGCGCTCCCGCATTTCAGATTGCAAATTGAACGATTGGACGACTCGGGTTCCATCCAAACTTTCTTTCAGAATCTGCGTTAGGTCCTCCATGGACTCCTGGTTTTGTCGAGAGTACTTGCGCACACTTCGTGCAAACTTCCTAAGGACGGCGGTGATCAGCGGTAAACCGATCACTATAAAGACCGTCAATCGCCAGTCCAAATAGAGAAGATAGCCAAAAGTGAAGAGCACCATAAAAGGTTCACGCACAATGTCCGAAACCTTTTGGAAGCCCCCTTGAATAATCGAAATGTCATTCAGCATGCGAGATATCAAGCCACCCGAGCCGCGCTCGAATGAATTGAAAAAGCCCAGATTTAAATCTAAATACTTGTTCATCAACTGGCGGCGCAGGTTAACGGCCACAAGTTCAGATACATAGAGCATCCAATAAAGATGGTAGTAGCGCAAAATAGCGGCGCCGATCCACGCGGCACTGATCATCAGCGGGATCTGCATGGTCATAGTCTGATCGCCGACCTTCCACGCATCCGCTAAGCGGCGTAGAAGCTCAGGGGTCAGCGACTTCATACCGCTGATGGCAATACCAAAAATCAAAACAAGAGCCATCCGCTTGCCGTGCAGCTTGAGTTCTGGCCACAGCATTTTCCAAATCAATTTCATTGAATATAATCCCGCAAGTAATGTCCCGTGTGGGACTGCTTGGCCTGTGCAATCAATTGCTCCGGCGTGCCGGCGGCCATCAGCTCGCCGCCGCGCTTTCCGGCCTCTGGCCCCAAATCGATGACGTAGTCTGAATTCTTAATGATTTCCAGATTGTGCTCGACCAGCAAAACGCTGCTCCCGGCCTCAACCAAGCGATTCAAGACCTTGAGTAGCAGATGGACTTCACGAAAATGCAAGCCGGTCGTGGGTTCATCCAAAATGTAAAGCGTTTGTTGTTGGTAGGAGCCTGCCAGTTCGCGGGCGAGCTTCATTCGCTGCGATTCCCCACCGCTGAGCGTGTTGGCGCTTTGCCCGAGCTTCAGATAATCTAGCCCCACATCTTTCAAGACCGATAGGGGCCTTCGAATGTTGGGGTAGGCCACAAAAAACTCCATAGCCTCAGAGACCGTCATATTCAAAATGTCGTCGATATTTTTGTGCTTATAGGTCACTTCGAGCAACTCTGGGCGGTATCGTTTGCCGTCACAGGCCTCACATCGAATTTCAATGTCGTCCATAAAAAGCATATCGACCAATTCGAAGCCAAGTCCTTTGCAAACCGGGCAGCGCCCGCCGTCCACGTTCAGACTAAAAGTGCCCGACGTATATCCGCGGGCGCGAGCCTCTTGAGTACTGGCAAATATGGTACGGATCGAATCAAAAACTTTAAGATAGGTCAGTGGATTACTGCGTGCGGTTTTACCAATTGGAGATTGGTCAATCAAGACCACGCCCTTCACCCGATCCATACCTTTGACCGACTTGTAAGGAAGCCCGGGCAAAAATTCAACGCCGAGGTGCCGGGCTACGGCCGGGTAAATGGTGTGACTGACCAGTGTGGATTTGCCCGATCCGCTGACCCCCGTGACGGTGACAATGCGATTCAGTGGGATGTCCACCGAAATATTTTTTAAATTATGACCCGAACAACCGGAGAAGCTCAAAAAGTGTTTATATTCTCCAATGTCTACAGGGCGAGGCTCTCGCAGAGGTGTCCACTTCTCCCGCCCATGTAGGTACGGGGCTGTATTGGATTTGGTATCCTTTAAAAAGCTGTCATACTGGCCCTCAAAAATCACTTCGCCACCAAGATGACCAGAACCGGGGCCCATTTCAATAACGTGGCTTGCGTTCTTAATCACATCTTGGTCGTGCTCGACGACCACAAGAGTATTGCCGAGAGCCCGAAGGCTCTTCAGCACACCAACCAGCCGATCCGTATCGCGTGGATGTAGGCCCACGGTCGGCTCATCTAGAACATAAAGGGTGCGCGATAGGCCCATTCCCAGCTGGTTAGCCAATTGCAAACGTTGATACTCACCGCCGGACAAAGTTTTGGTTGATCGATCCACCGATAAGTAACCTACACCCACCTCGTTCAAAAAACGCAGGCGTTCTTTCAGCTGCCGAAGAGGTTCCGCACAAATCGTAGCTTCGAATTCACTGAGTTCGAGAGACGATACGAACTGAAAAAGGGTTTCCAGGGTCATGGCCGAAAGTTCGCCAATGGACTTCCCCCGGACTGTGACAAGCAAGGACTCAGGTCGAAGTCTGGTGCCATGGCAAGTGGTGCACAGAAATGGGCTTTTAAAGCGAGAGATGAACACGCGAACGTGCATCTTGTACTTTTTGGTCTCCAGATACTCGAACAGACCTTTCACACCATAAAAATCATCGTTCCCGTTCCAAACCAACTGCCGGGCCTTCTCAGTGAGCTTGTTCCAGGGCGTGTCCATTTTGATTCGGTGTTTTTTGCAAAAGATTTTCAGCTGCTTTCGATCATAGCTCGCGCTCGGCATGGCGAATGGGCTAATGGCGCCTTGGGCGAGCGATCGTTTGGGATCGGGAACGATTTTCTGTGGATCCAAATCCAAGACATTTCCAAAGCCGTTGCACTTGGGGCAAGCTCCTACCGGAGAATTGAAAGAAAAGAGTGCCGATGTGATGGTCGGGAAGCGGTAATCGCAAACGGAACAAGAATTTTCTTCGCTTAGCGACAGACGCTTGCCATCGACGGTGATGACAATTGCGTGGCAAGAAGCCGAACTTTTTGAATACTTGATTGAAGCGGAATAGGCTTGGGCTAGGGAGTCCGCCAATCTTCCGCGGTCGCCCTCAGTGAATTGCGCCCGATCGATCACCAAATAAAATTCAGTCTTAGGTAAGGTCTTGCGTGGAAGTTCGTCGATCTCTACCACTTCGCCGGGCTCGGTGCGCACAAAGGGTTCACCTTTTTCCCAACGGGTTTTGCCTTTTTTCTTCGGCAAATAGACCCTGCGATAGCCCTCGGCCTTAAGAATTCCCCACAATTTTTTTTCTGGAGCTATGCGATCGCCCTCCGCAACTCGAATCAAAATATACCCGCGCTCACCCGCAAAGCTCGCCAGGACTTTATCGGCGCCACTGGTGGGACTGTCGACCGTCACCAAAATGTCGTGCTCAGGGCAGCGGGCTTGGCCGATCTTTTCAAACATCAGGCGCATGTAATCCACGAGCTCGGTGGCCGTGCCGACGGTTGAGCGCGAAGACTTTACTGAATTTTTCTGTTCGATCGAAATGGCGGGCGGAATGTTTTCTATGCCTTCAATATCTGGCTTGGGCGCTTTGTTTAGAAACTGCCTGGAGTAACTCGAAAGACTTTCGATATAGCGGCGCTGGCCTTCGGCATAAAGGGTTTCAAAGGCGAGCGAACTTTTGCCCGAACCGCTGGGGCCGCAGACCACCGTAAAGGATCCGAGCGGCACCTTGATTTCGACTCCCTTTAGATTGTTCTGCTTGATCCCCCAGGCGTGGATCTCCTTCATTCAGCATCCTCTTTATAAAAGCTCGTGTCGTCATCTTCCTTGCCGGCCGCCGAGCTTGAGCCTGGTTCTGTGCCATCGATGAATGCCTGACGGACAACGGATTTTGAGGTGGAGGAGACCAGACGACCGGTCTCGTTGTCAATGTTTGCGAAGGAAACTCCGTCAGGAACCGAAAAGCCGCGGGGGGACAGGCCATCGTGGGCTTCTTTCATGTAATTAAGCCAAATCGGGAGCGCCGCTTTACCGCCCACTTCACCCTTACCAATGGATTTTTCCTCATCAAATCCAACCCATACGCCAGAGGCGATGTCGGGAGTGAATCCAATAAACCAACCGTCGTAGTAGCCATTGGTGGTTCCGGTTTTCCCGGCCACCGGCCGACCCAGCGAGCGCGCTGCGCCACCGGTGCCGCCGGCTTCATCGATCACACCCTGTAATATGGTGGTCAGCACATAGGCGGTCGCGGGGCGAATCAGCTGATCTCGGTCTGAAAAGAAGATGGAGGGTTCCTTGGAGTTCTCCTGATTTTTCAGAAAGGCCTGGCGACGTTGCTCAAAATCGTCTTCAATGCGCGAGATCTCAGTTTTAAATCGCTGATCCAAGCTGATATTAGTGGCGATCTCTTGTCCATTCGCATCCACCACCTTTTTAATCAGGATAGGTGAAAGCCTTTGTCCCAAGCGCCCGATTATGCCAAAAGCTCGGGTCATTTCATAAAGTGTGATGCCGCTTGAACCGAGCGCCAGTGTGAAGTCCATGTTAAGGGGGCTAAAGATCCCCAGGCGTCGGGCGTAAGTGGCGGCGTATTCCACACCAATTTTCTCGATGATTTTGACTGTCGGTATATTTAAAGAGTGGATCAGAGCATTTCGAAACAAGATATCGCCGGAAAATTTATTTCCATGATTTTTAGGGCGCCAAGTCTTGGTTTCGGGCTCACCATCGCTCCCTCCTTTTTCGTCCTGACCTTCATCGACCACTTCATCAAACACAATCGGGGCATCGATGATCGGTGTGGCGGGAGTGTAATCCTTGTCCAAGGCGGCGAGGTAAACTAAAGCTTTGAACGCAGACCCCGTCTGTCGGGCCGCCTGCAGAGCTCGATTGAATTTAGACCTCGAAAAGTCATAGCCTCCGACAAGGGCCAAAAGATCTTGCGATCGTTCATCAATAGAAACGAGAGCACCCTCAACCAGAGGGTCTTGCTCTAATTCGACGGCGGCGTAATCTTCGAAAGGGGGGAGTTCCAGATCTTTTGGTGTCTTTACTTTGTTTTTCTTTTTTGGATTGTCTTTGTCGGCTTCCAGGCCGTTCAATAAATCGGTCAGACGCTCTGTCTTTGAATCTTTGCCGCCGATTTTCACTTGGATCACATCGCCCACCTTCAGGGCTTCCGAAGGTTTTTTAATTTCAGCATACTCCGAGCGTACGTTCATGTCGGGCTTGCGTGCCCATTTCATGGTACTTATGTCGATTAAGCCCTTGTTCTCGGCAAAACGGACATAAACGAGTCCCGCCTTGTCGTCGACTTTGGTGACGACCGCATCCACTATTTTGCCGATCGTAAGGTAATCCGAGAGGACGGGAAGCTTTTCACCCTTTTCATTTTTCCCAGTCAGATTGAGAGGGCCGCGGGCATCAAAAGTTCCATCGGGCTTCAAAAGTCTTTCGGGCGAGGCTTCGTCCATCATTTTGTCGCGCGACTTCAATAAGAACTCGGCCACTTTCTCTGGATCGATAATGTTTTCTTTAGGTCCGCGAAATCCCTGGCGCTTGTCTAGCTCGCGCAAACCATTCTGCAGCTCATTTTGCGCCGTCACCTGTTTTTCAAGGTCCATACCGGTGTAAATTTTAATGCCTTTGTCGAGGACCTGATCCTCGCCAACCTCACTGACGAGCATCTGGCGAACGGTTTCTAGGTAGTAAGGTGCCATCTCTTTAAAGTTCTGCCAGACATAAAGTTTTACGGGCTCGTTAATAAATTGCTCAGACTGTTCGTCGGTGATGAAGCCGACGTCCGCCATTCGCCGCAAAACATAGCGTTGGCGGTCCTTCGCTGCGGACGGATTGTGAATGGGAGAATATCGGCTAGGAGCTTGTGGAAGACCTGCCAAGATGGCGGCCTCGGGAATAGTCAGGTCCTTCACATTTTTACGAAAGTAAATTTCAGCCGCCGCGCCTACACCATGGGCGCCTTGACCCAGATAAATCTGATTCAAGTACAAATACATAATGTCTTTTTTGCCGAGCGTCTGCTCCATTTTGCGCGACAAAATGATCTCTTTAATTTTGCGAGTGTAAGTCTTTTCGCTACTTAGGAGGAGTGAGCGCGCCACCTGCTGTGTAATGGTGGATCCGCCTTGTGACTTTTTGCCGGACTTGATGTTGGCAATCATGGCGCGGGTAATGGCCATCAGGTTGATACCGTCATGCTCAAAAAAGGTGTCGTCTTCGGCGGCGACAAAGGCTTTGACCAGGTGATCCGGAATTTCTTCGTAAGGAGTCAGAATTCGTTTTTCGCGAAAGAACTCGCCAAATTTTTTGCCGTTTCGATCAAATACTTCGCTCACTAGTAGAGGTTTATATTGGGCCAGACCTATCAACTCGGGAAGTTCACTATTAAGATGGGAGACTAGAACGGCGATGCCCGCGGCACCAACCACCATCAAGACACCAAAGAGAACCAAGATTTTCGCTCTTAAACTCGCCACTCGCCCACCTTTTCAGGATACAAACTTCTATATTATAGGGAGAGTGCCGGCGTAAGGCGAGTCTGCCGGCGGGGCGTTATCTCAGGTGTTACTTCTGTTGCTTAGATCCGCCTGGGCTTCCGGGGGGTCCAGATCCGCCGTTGACTTTGTTGCGGGCCTCGATGGCGTCCACCGTATCAATGGCCGTTTGGCGAATGGAGCCATCTCCCCAAGCTTTTAAGAATAGTGCGGCTGTCTCGCAATCGCCTGTGCAATTGGAATACTTGTCAGATCCACCCCGCGTTTGGCAACGAAGCAAGTCGACCGCCGCATTCTTCGCGGCAAAATATTTCCCACGTGCTTTTGCGAAGGCGCCGGCTTCATTCTTGATGCCTTGCGAATGTCTTCGCTTAAGGTCTAGGAACTCTTCTAAGTTCTTCAAGCGAGCTTCCTCTTGCGCGATATCGAACTGAGCTTGGGCAATCGTCTGGTTAGCCGAGCCCGTGCGCTTAATTTTAGCTAAATCGGCCGACTTCTTTTTGGCGGCCAATCCGGCCATTTTTCTCTCGGCTGCTCGTCGGGCGCGATTCGCATCATCGACCATGCGTCGCTGTGCCGTACAAAGAGAATCTAAACCTGACTCACCATTGTCTTTGGTACCGCCTTGTTGGGAGCCACACGCTCCGCCGGAGCGAATCTTTTTAATTCGTTCTAAAATCGCCCAGCGTCGCTTGTCGATGGCAAGTTCCTGCACATCCGCCTGCTTCAGCTGTTTGTCGTAGTCAATCTCCGCATTTTTCATATTGTTGACGGCAATCGCGTCGCGTACGCATTCGTCATACTCTTCTTTGGCCTTTTGTTGCCAGCGTTGGCGATCGGTAAGACCGGTCAATTGTAGGACCCGATTGAACCCACCTCGATTGTAAGAGTTCGATCCGGCTTCGCTCATGCGCTGGGCGACCATCGCATTTACTTTAGTAATAGCTTGAACGTGGCAGTTGCCCCGGATGTCGCGTTTGGCCTTGATCAGGGCGGCCTCGGCTTCGATTCGTCCACGGCGAATTTCGCCGCGACCTTCTTCATTCTTAAGAATTTCATCTTGCAGCGATAGAATCTGCTGGCCGAGTTGATTTTGAGCCTCTTCGTGAGCTCGCTGTGCTTCCTTTACCTGATTCTCGTATTCGTTGATGCTGTTCGTTTGTTCCTGGGCGATATTATCGATTTTGTCATCGGCGGCGGACTCAACTTCCTGCGCGGCCTTTTGAAGCTCTGGAATTTTACGTTGAAGCTCGCGTAAGCGGTTGCGAATTTCACTGGCTTCTTTTTCGTATTTGTCGGTGTCTTCCGTGGCAATGACGGGACACATGGCCATACGCTGGCCCTCGTGGGTGGTGTTAATCAGACCATCGGATTGGCTACCGGATCGGCCCCGATTCCGGCACGCGGGTCTTGAAGCCGCGGCACCAGAACAACCGCATTCCTCTATGGCCGGCCCGCACGAGACGATGTTGTTTTCGCGTTCTTCAACGCTTGAAGAAAACTTTTGTGGATTGGGAACGGCGCCACAGGCCTCATTGGCCTCGGCTTTAGTGTCCCGCAGTTTATCTCGCTCTTTTTCGCAAACGCCCGTTCGAACACGATCCGGGTTGTAGCAACCAGTTGCGGCTCCATCTGCCAATGCGTCGTCATAGTCTTGCTGGGCGTAGCTTTTTTTCTCTTCTAAATTTTTAACAATGGTGGCGTCGGGGCTGGTTTTGGCCTTTTCTTTGGCGAGGTCGCGTTCCGCGAGTCTTAAGGCGGCTCGATACTTCTCGATTTTGCCTAGAACTATTTTGTGGCCTTCGGGAGTGCAATGGTTTGTTTCCTGATTGAGTTCGACGCGCGTATTTGATCCGGTGGTTTTGCTGGTTTCAGCATTCGCAAAGTCATTTAGGCTCAGCGGTCCCGCGAGCAAAGTGCAAATACCTAGTTTGACGAGTGTCTCATTTTTAAACATTAAGGTTTCGCCTCAATCGTTTTCAAAGTTCACTGACTAATAAAGCAACGGCGGTGCCAGTTTTGGTCCTGGGGCTGGTGCTCATCTATATTGTCATTGAAAGGGCGTGGGTTGGCCAGCTGGGGTGCATAGGCTTGGGCCTATGGCGGGGCCTTCCAGTTAGCTAGACTGGCCATCGGGAGAGGCTGGCCTAGCTTTGATTTGAGCCGAACAACTCTTAATCACCTGTCGGACATAAGTGAGCCCGGATTTTGGCGTTTTGCATACGCGAGTGAGTTTGGTTGTCGGAACGGATTCGTCATTTAAATATGATTGCAAAGACTCAATCGTCTGGCATTTGGCGGGAAGTTCAAAGCGGCCGCCGCATCTATGGAAATTGCCGATGGCCAGGTCAAGTTGGCTCGAAACTGTATGCGGAGGGTGCGCTTGGAAAACCAACGACGGATGGCGGCCTCGCAATCGTCGTGCGAAGTGGCGGACAACCAGGCGTTTAAACTGTTAAGTAAAATCGGGCGCGCGGAACTCTCCGAATATGAGACCTGGAAGGGTCGCCAAAATCACAGCAAAGAAGTCGTCTTTGTCGATCGGCGATGTTTCGGGGCCGTTTGTTATCGCATCCCACCCGTCTATCATAAGCGCTACTATCCCTTGGCCGACATCGGCGTGGGCTCTTCAAGCACAGGAATGGTTTCCACAGCCGCTCGCTAGATGGCAGCGCAAATTCTGTTCGCTTTCATTCCGGGCTAGCAAATTGAGCCTCAATAAACCTTTAACCATTCCGGCAAATTGCGTGTGCGCTCAGCTTCGTACTTGATATAGCCAGCGGCCTCCCACTCATTCAGTCGCACGTATCCCGCAAGTCGCTGATAGTCTTTCCCCCAATGGGCGATCCGAGTGGTGGGGCGATGTCGCCATTTGATTTTGAGCAGGCGGGCGCTCAAACCGCAAAAAGATCGTATAAATTTCTGGTAGGTTTCGCGTGAATGTAGGCGCACAATCGCGTGAATATGATCCCTTTCGATCGCCATGTGGTAGGTTTTGACACCCTGTCGTTGCCCCAGGCGATTCCAATGGTGTGAGATCAGGTTTTGATTTTTTCGAAGCAGGGGCTGCTCGGCCTTGAGGATCAGGTGAACGGGTCGCCGCGTGCTGAGCGGCCGTTGAATTCTTCTCGAGCCCGTCTTTACTGAGAATGGTTTATCAAGATTGGGCATATCAAATAGATTTTGTTGTTTCATAGATTGCTTGTACCATGGGGTTAAATTCACGCCATTTTGGACTTTTTGGAATTGAGGGCGAGTCTTTGAACCCCAGCCACAGCACCCCTTGTCGCGCACCCATGACTTCGCCCCGAGGCGCATTTTAAGTAAGAGTCTCCGACCGCGCATGCTTCAAAAAGACCCCGCAAAGACCGATCTAAAGACTTCGATTTCTCGTCAAGCGATTTCGCGAAGTTTGTGTCTGAAGGGAAGTCATTTCCTAAGACCACGGAGCAAGCATAGCCTCCCCAATTCCAAACCGTGACTTCGCCCCAGGCTGGGGAAACGCACCTTTAAAGCGGCGTTCATGGGCCGCACGGCTTTCGGTTTGGAGTGACCGAAGATTCTCTAAAACAGAAACAAGACCGCTCACGAAAGCCCGTCCAGTCCAGCGTCTAAAGGTTTATCGAAAAATCTGAACTTTGAAACTTCCAGGCCCAGCTAGCCAGACAAAAAAAATGGGCCCGACTGGCCCAGACTCGAAACAAAAAAACTGTGGGACTGAGTGATCCAAGTAAACCCGTTTTATCCAAGGTGGGTGACCGTGATGACGACTTTAGGCTTCTCACTCCAGGGTGAGCTTGCACACCATCGCCAGGGACAGCCCCCTAATTTAGTTCTTGTAGGGTTTACTTTTGTCACCAGCCCACAGAACTTCATGTAGGATAACAGAACTTCCGGGCCGAGTCACAGACATCAAAAGCCGTGCCGCAGGCGTTTTCCGTTAAAATTGGAACTTCGTCCTGTAACAAGATGAGAAGGTGCTCCGAAAAGTAATTGTGACAGCAGATAAACTTGACTTCCTTTTTCCTTTTTTTGTGTTCTTCTACGGCATCACCATCACCCTGGTGCTGAGTTCCCCTCTGTTCATGCGCTTGGCCGAAACCCGGATGCCCCCAGCCATCACTCAACAGCTAAAAGGTCATCGCGTGTTGGGCCTTATCTGCTTGTTTTTGGGCGGCTTTTGGTCGTTGCAAAATCTTTGGCTTTGACTCGTATTTTCGAGTAAGTTCTATACCCCATGGAACAAATCAACATGGACTTTGAGGCCGCGAGTCGTCAAAAGGCCGAGCCAGAAGTTTTTTCTGTCTCAGACATAAATCGCGCCATCAAAAACAGTTTGGAAGGGCAGTTTAAGCTCCTATGGCTTAAGGGAGAAATTTCCAACTTCAAAGCTCACACGTCGGGTCATTTTTATTTCTCACTTAAGGATTCCAAAGCTCAAATTAGCGCCGTGATGTTCAGAGGCTTTAATCAAGGTCTTAAGTTTCGACCCAAAGATGGGATGGAAGTCATTGTTCGTGGTAAAATCACGGTCTACGAGCCTAGAGGAAACTATCAGATCTTTTGTGAACTGATGGAGCCCGTGGGCGCCGGGGCCATGCAAATGGCTTTCGAACAACTGAAGCGAAAGCTTCAGGTGGAGGGATTGTTTGATCCTTCCAGAAAGCGACCCATCCCACCCATGCCTCAGCACGTGGCAGTGGTGACGTCCCCGACGGGCGCGGCCATTCGCGATATTTTAAACGTCTTGGGGCGCAGATTTAAAGGTCTACGAGTGACGGTTGTGCCCGCGCTTGTACAGGGTGAAACTGCGGCACCTTCAATAATTAAAGCCCTTGGGCAAGCGCAGCTGCTGAAAGACGTGGATGTGATGATCGTCGGTCGTGGTGGTGGCTCGATTGAAGACATGTGGTGCTTCAACGACGAAGGTGTCGCACGTGCCATTGCCGCCTGTCGTGTGCCGATCATCAGTGCTGTTGGACACGAAATTGATTTCACAATCGCCGACTTTGTCGCAGACCTTCGTGCGCCTACGCCTTCGGCCGCTGCCGAACTTGTGTGTAAAAATGCGGCCGAAGTTTGTGATCGAATCGAAACTTTGGATCGCCGAATTTTGCGATCCATCAGTCACACGGTTCAAATGATGCGTCAAAAGCTTCTCGGCGCGAGTCGTCGGCTGGTGGATCCTAAGCGCCGCTTACAGGATCTCTCCTTGCGTTCTGATGAGCTGGCTCAGAGGTTGGAGCTGGCCATCGGTCGCTGGATCGAGGGACGCCGCCAATCTGTTCGTTTGGCTTTGACGGGACTGAAGTCCCCTACCGATACCATTTCACAGTACGAGCAAGAGGTAGAAATCCTGCGCACCCGCATGCAAGGTCAGCTGGTCCGAGCCTTAGAAGGCAAGCGTGCACTTTGGCAGCGTCAGACCTCCCTGTTAGACGCAGTTTCACCATTGAAAGTGGTCGAGCGTGGCTACTCAATCACTCGTAAAGAGGGCAAGCCCATTAAGGCTGTAAGCCAAGTGCAAGTGGGCGACACAGTCGATATTACCTTTGCTAAGGGCGCAGCCCAGGCCCGCATCGAAAAGATTTTAGAACCTAAGGAGTCCAAACATGGAATTTGAAAAGAAACTGTCTCGTCTCGAAGACATTGTGACCAAAATGGAAGCTGGCGATCTTTCGCTGGAAGACTCTCTCAAATTTTTTGAAGAGGGTGTTAAGCTGTCGCGTGAATGCAACCAGCAGTTGTCGCAGGCGGAGCAAAAGGTGAAACTCCTATTGTCTGTGAATGCGGACGGCATGGCAGAAACTAAGGACTTCGAAGTTAAAGAGTAATGGCGGCTCCGAATTTTTTCGCCGCCGAGACGGATCTCATTCAACGTCATTTGGAGGCGCTCTTACGAGAGGCTTTTCCCCCACCTCGGGCTGAGCTCGGAAAATTTTGGGAGTGCATGCGCTACTCCTTACTTTCGGGGGGAAAGCGATTTCGCCCGGTACTGTCGCTATTGACCGCCAAAGCACTTGGACGGGCGGTGGAAAAAGCCCTCCCGATGGCCATTGCGGTTGAACTCATTCATACCTATTCTCTGATTCACGACGATCTGCCCATGCTGGACAACGACGACGAACGGCGGGGGCAGCCGACCAATCACAAAATTTTTGGTGAGGCCCAAGCCCTCTTGGCTGGCGATGCCCTTTTGACTTTGGCTTTTGGTGTATTGGCACGGGCGTCCAGCCCTCACGTGGGGGAGGCTGTGGCCGCTCTAAGTCAGGCGGCGGGTCCCCAGGGTATGGTGGGTGGTCAGGTGTTAGATATCGGAGATTTTTCGTTGAATGAAGATTTGGTGACCGAAATTCATCGACGCAAAACGGGCGATCTGATTCGGGTTGCGGTTGAGGGTGCGGCGATTTTGTTGGGCGCAGGCCCAAAAGACAGAGAGTCCTTGCTTCAGTATTCCAATCTGTTGGGCTTTGCCTTTCAGCTAGCCGATGATCTTCAAGATCATGATCCCACTAAGCCTGAGCGCGTCAGTTACATTGCTACGGCGGGCGTGGAGGCAACACGCGCTCGACTACGCGAGGTCAGCGATCAAGCGGTTCGTCAGCTCGCAAACTTGGGTGGCGCTGCGGATGGTCTACGTCGAATGGTCCACTTTAATTTAGAAAGAGTTTGAGTTTGCTTAGGCTCGATCAAGCGTTGGTGGCGTGGGGTTTGGCGCCAAGCCGAACGAAAGCGCAAGAGATGATCCGTTCTGGCGAAATCGAAATCGAGAACTCTGGTCAGTGGTCGGTTTGCCTAGATGTGAGCAAGTCTGTGGATCCTGGGGAAAAGGATCGATTTCGGGTAGGGTCGGCGGCCACAACATTGCAGTATGTTTCTCGAGGAGGGCACAAGCTAGCGGCCGCCTTGGATTATCTCCAATTGAGCGTAGCGGGCCTCAAATGCTTGGATGTCGGGCAATCGACGGGTGGATTCAGCGATGCGCTACTGCAAAGGGGGGTCGCCCATGTCATTGGGGTTGATGTGGGCAGCGGACAGCTGCACCCCAAACTCAGTCAGGATCCCCGGGTGCAGCCGCATGAACAAACCCACATTGAGGAGTTTTTCGCCAAATTGGCATCCCCTCTTCTTGTGGACCTTTGTGTCGTAGACGTTTCCTTTATCTCGTTGACCAAGGTGTTGCCCATCTTGGGCTTTAATTTTAAGCCTGGAGTTCGTCTGCTGGCCCTGGTAAAACCACAATTCGAGGTGGGCCCACAGGCGCTTGGCAAGGGCGGAGTAGTCAAGGACGCAAGACTGTTTGACATAGTCAAAGAGCAGATCAAAGTGGCAGCCCATCAAAGCAGCTTTCGAAACGACGCTTACTTCGCCAGCGCCGTGAAGGGGCAAGATGGCAATCAAGAGTTCTTTTTATTGGCGACTCGCACTTAGCTCAGTTTTGTTTCTGGTCGGCTGTCAATCCAAGCCCAAAAAAACGGCCACAACTCCGCGCTTTCGACCACCTCAAGTTGGACAGAACGAAGCTCCGCGACCCATGATCGGCGAAGAAGAACCAGACGAAGAGCCTCAGACGCCTCCACCGCCCGCCCCCGAGACTCCCAAAAAAGTCGCGGTCATTCTTGGGCCCGGTGGTGCGAAAACTTTTGCGCATGTTGGGGTTTTAAAGATTTTCCAGCAACAGCGGATTCCGATTCATAAAGTCATTGGTCTTGAGTGGGGCGCTTTGATCGGCGGAATTTACGCCAGCAAGGGGCAGGTCAACGATCTGGAATGGAAGCTATATAAGATGGATCAGTTGAACCTCCCTTATCCGAAGGGCTTGTTTAGTAAAAAGCCTGGCGAAGAAACCGTAAAGGTGATGTCTAATTATTTAAAGGACGTGTTTGGGCGAGACGACGTAACGCGCGCTCGAGTGACTTTTAGTTGTCCAACGCGGTCGGTGTGGTCGGGCGTGGTGGCCTGGCAATCAAAGGGTCCTTTTAGTGATGTGGTCCGTCGTTGTCTTCCATATCCTCCGACTTTCAAAGTTCAGGGATCTTTTGTGGCCGGCGCTTCGCAGGTGACCGATGCGATCGATCGGCTGGCAAAAGAGGGCTACAACGTCATCATCTTTGTGAACGTGCTCGGCTCGGCTATGCCGGTGGATAAAAATGCGTTGGTCGACAATTTGAACAACGTCATTCTTTGGCAAGAAGTAAAACGCAATCTAGCCTTTGCCGATGCCTACGGGATCGAGACCGTGACCGTCGATACCTCTGAGTTTTCAATTATGAATTTTGAACACAAAAAAGATTTGGTTAGCTTGGGAGAGAGAGTGGGTCAGCAGGCCGCGCAAAAGCTGATCGAGAAGTATCATTTCTAAAGGAGTTGAATATGCGCAAAGCCCCTATGAGCCTTGAATATTTTAAGAATCGAAGAAATCGACTGGCTCAACTAATACCAAATTGCGCCATTGTGCTGCCGGCTTGGCCCGAGCAAATTCGAAATGCCGATTCCCATTTTAACTATCGTTGTGAATCCAATCTCTATTACCTCACCGGATTCGATGAGCCAGAAAGCTGTTTGATTTTTCGACCGGGTCGAACTCCTGAAACGGTGCTCTTTGTCCGTCCCAAAAACGTGGAGCGTGAAACCTGGGATGGCTTTCGTTTTGGCCTCGATGGAGCCAAACAAGCCTTCGGGGTGGATCAAACCTATGACATCCATGATTTCGAAAAACATGCCCCCGGCTTGATCGCCGGCAGCGATCGAGTTTTTTACTCGCTTTTTCGCAACACGGGTTTTGATGCCATTTTTGGCCGGGTGATGATGGCCGCCCATGGGGGTTGGCGTCCAAAATTTGGAATGGGATTGATGCCAATCGAAGACGCCAATTCGGTCGTTGGAGAGCTTCGCATTCGTAAAACGGAAGAAGAAGCAGACCTCATGCGCAAAGCCGGCGCCATTACGGCCGACGCCCATGTGGAGGTGATGAAAGCCACCAAACCGGGCGTGACCGAACGCGCACTGCACGGACTTTTTCTAAAGGCGGTCATGGAGAGAGGCGCCATTGGCGAAGCCTATGGCGGCATTGTCGCGACCGGCAACAATGCGACCACTTTGCATTATCGCTTCAATGAGTCCACGCTCGAAGCTGGACAAATGCTCTTGATCGACTGTGGCGCTGAGTACATGAACTACAGCGGCGATATCACGCGAACCTATCCAGTCACCGGTAAGTTTTCACCCGTGCAAAAGCGCATTTACGAGAAAATTTTGAAAGTCCAAAAAGAGTTGATCGATATGGTCAAACCGGGACTGCCCCATATGGAACTTCAGCGCTTCACTGTGCGAAGTATGACCGAGATTCTGATTGAAGAGGGGCTACTCAAGGGCTCAGTCGACGATAACATTCGCGAACAAAAGTATGTGGCCTATTATCCGCATGGTGTGAGCCACTTGCTGGGTCTCGACACCCATGATGCGGGCGCCTTACAGGTTAAGGGCGAATCTCGCGCGATCGAGCCCGGTTGGTGTATCACCATCGAACCTGGTCTTTACTTTCCCGCCGGCGATCCGAACGTGCCTAACGAACTCAAAGGCATCGGCATTCGAATCGAAGATGACATTCTAGTCACCCAAGATGGTTGCGAGAATCTGACAAAAGGTGTTCCCAAAGAAGTCGACGAAATCGAAGCGCTGATGGGTTAAGGTGCGAATCGCTGGGCGCGCAGCGGCCGCGTGCAGTGGACGGATCCAAAGTGGCATAGTGATCTGGGAGTGGGGTTAAAACAATCCTCAAGTGGACAGTCGTCTCTAGCTAAACTAGAGTTCAGATCATGTATTCAATCACATTTTTCTGCATGTTCATTTTTTTGTCGGCTTCGGGATGTGACCATTTTTCGATTCGAAACGACAGCGTGAACACCAGATTGAAGAATCCTGATGTGTATATGCGATTTCAAAAATATGGCTGGAATAAAATGGGAAATGACGCGTGCTTGGACTATTCCCAAAGATACAAAGACGCTGTTTGTGTCTGGAAGGAATTTGAGCACAACTGTGATTCACTCTTTTCGAATCATACGTGCAAAGAAAACGTTCAGGTACTTGTCTATGACAAAATTAGCTCGGGCACGCTCAATCGTTACAACGTGTCCGTGTTGGGCGGCACCAGGCAAGATAAAGAACTAGTAGAACGTGCTGAGAAAGAAGTTAGAAAAATACTTAAGGATTAAAATCTGGAATGAGCCCCTTATCTTAGACAGTCCAGCCCCAAATCTTCTGCACGGGCCGATCAGCGGGTTTTAGTTTCATCACCTCTTCCTCGAATTTTGCTGGAGTTTTGTACCCCAAGCTCGAG
>JBFWON010000065.1:0-25008 GCA_050250515.1 Bdellovibrionales bacterium
AAATCACACCCGTTCCGCCAAGGGCCATTTTTGCAATCACTTGTTGCTTTTTATTGGTGTCGGCTAAGAGGACCTTCTTACTCCGCATTTCTTGTTCAAAGGTGAACTGATTAATCAAGGGTCCTAACAAAATCTGAAGATCAAACACCGCCGTCCGCAACTCATTCACCACAGTGTCATCCGGGTGGACCCGACGAAACTGATCCAGATGAGCTTTAAGCGGACCCATTTGTTGCACGTGCAGCTGACTCAACTTTCGAAACACCACCTGCTTGGTGTTGATTAAGTCTTCCATCTTGTTCTTGCTGGCCATCAATTCCACGTTTTGCTGCTCAAGTTTTTGGGTGCGCTCTTCGACCTTCTTCTCAAGATTCAGATTGATTTCGCGCAGCTCATCTTGCGCGGCCGAAAGCTTCTTACTTAGAGCTTCAAAGTGCTTGGCTTTGTGGTTGGTGGCATCCAATTTCTCCGCCAACACCACCGAGTAAATCCGATAGAGGGTTGAAAGATAAAGATCCCTCTCAGGTCCTTGCATATTCAAGAAAATGCGAGAATCGATACGAGCCAAAATGACTTCAGTTTCTGACAATATGGTCGCGCCCACCGGATTGTTGGTAATCACACTCATCTCGCCCAGTAAGTCCCCAGGTCGATTGAGCTGGGAGACTTTTCCACCGTCTACGTAAACCCCTACTTCTCCCTCGACGAGCAGAAAAAGGTGTTCATTCATTTGGCCTTGTTTCAAAACTTCGACACCGGGTCCAGCGCGAAAAAATTCGACGGCGGTGGCGAGCTGATCAATCAATATCTCTGGGAACCCCTTAAAGAGAGGAAAGCTGCGAAACAGTGTTCGCGCATCGGCCTCGGTCCACTGGCTGAAGTCGATCTTAGGTGCCGCACTCATATATAGGCTATATCGGGACAATGACTTTATTATGGCAGGGTCACTAGACCGCTTTTAGACCAAAATCCAGGCCTGGACATTTTCTTTCGGCATGAGATTTGCGACAATTATGATCGTGAGCCATTTTGCCCTACTTATTCTTTCTTTAGTATCAATTCGATCCGCCTGGGCCCAAGAGGAGTTCGCGCCGCCGCCGCCTCCGCCGTTAGAGTCTGAACTGGATGATTTCGACGACGACATTCCCGAAATGGAGGGCGACGTGGGTTTTGCCCCACCAACTCCGCCTCCCCCGGCACCGCCGGGCGGAAATCCTTCGCCGATACAGGGCTCAACCGCAGGAGTGCCAGGGCCACCACCGGCCCAGCCGATGGACTTTCGCACGTCCAATAATGCCTTCATTGGTCGCGGCAAATTTCGCTTTGAAATTGTCGACGGCGAATTTTATGAAAAGGGAAAGAAGCGCGGACGCGGCAAAAAAATCAAACCGCGTCCATGAATGGCTAATGAGTCAGCTTTGAAACCGCCGCAAGCTTGTCTGAACTGGTGGTCGAAGACTTCACTCCGGTCGAAGCGCCCGCACCCGCTCCGCCCCCGGTTCCACCGCCACCCGATTGACCGCCACCTTTATTGGGCGACGTCGTCCATTTCGGACTCGGATGGCTATGCTTTCCAGCGAGATACTCTTCTTCTGAAAAATCGTCCACTTGAATGGCATCCCAACGGGCCTGTTCGGCCTGCTCAAGAAGTCGCATCTCTTGCTCGGTAATCACGCCTTTGCCAAGAGCGTCCTGGATAAGCGTCTTCGATTTTTTCTGCAGAACCTTTTCTGAAATCGCGGTTCGCACTTTCTTTTCCACTTCCGAGGCATCACGAATCAGTCGGTAAGCATTTTCCAAGCGAGCCATGGCTTCGCCCTCTTTGGTCGGCATGTAAATACCTTGGGTCAGACGATCACGCTGTTCATCATTGGTAAAGAGGGTGCGCGCCACTCGCTGAGTCAGGCGATCTGTCGGCGCTATGCCGACAAAATTCAGTCGTGACCACCAGCGAATCGGCCCCTTAAAGAACCAATAAAGACCTGGAATAGCCATATTGCCGTAAATTCCGTCGAAGGCGTCCTGAATCTTTTGAAAAGCCACGGCCATGACAAAATCCAAGTAGACTTTGTCCTTCTTATTTTGGCCTTCCTCTTCAAAACGCTTGATCACGCTCGTGGCGATGAACATCCAAGAGAGGATGTCCGCAAAACGACCTGTCAGTTTTTCCTTCACCTTAAGCTTGCCGCCCAGAAGACCCATCGACAAATCCGCCATGATGGCAAATGTCGCCGAAATCCAATTGAGCTTTTGGATGTAACGCTTGGCAGGTCCCGACACCGGCGACATCACAAAACGGGCGCGGGTTAAGCTCAGAATGACCGAACGACTTAAATTGCGCACGATATGACCGATGTGGCCCCAAAACGCTTGATCGAAGGCGGTTAAGTCCCCTTTTTCGACCGCGTTCACTTCTTTAAATGCATATGGATGAGCCCTAAGAGCCCCTTGTCCAAATATCATAAGAGTTCGGGTCAATATGTTCGCGCCTTCTACCGTAATTCCGATGGGCAAGCCTATGTAGGTGGTTGCAATCATATTGCGCGAACCCATCGAAATTCCGGCCCCACCAAGAACGTCCATGGCATCGTTAATCGACTGACGTCCAAGCTCGGTCGCTTGGTACTTGGCCATCGCCGTTACCACGGGAGGCGATATTCCCTGGTCAAGGGCACTCAACACGTACTTGCGCATGGCCTCAAGAAGATAAGCATTAGCCGCGATGCGAGCGAGCGGCTCTTCGACGCCTTCAAATTTACCGATCGACATACCAAATTGTTTGCGAATCAATGCATGATTGCCTGTCACTCGGGCCGCCAGCTTGGTTCCACCGGCCGCCTGGCCTGGTAAACTAATTCCGCGTCCGGCCCCCAAGCTTTCCATCAGCATCTGCCAACCCTGACCGGCCCCAGCCAAACCGCCGATGATGGCGTCTTCGGCGTTGATTTCAACATCGTGTCCTTCGGTCGGACAGTTGTGAAACGGGATTCCCAGAGGATCATGCCGACGACCAATGACCACACCTTTGAGGTTGCTGGGGATAAGGGCACAAGTAATTCCCAGATCTTCGCCCTTACCGAGTAAGTTTTCCGGATCACGTAAGCGAAAGGCCAATCCAATAATAGTCGAAATGGCGGCCAGAGTGATCCAGCGCTTTCGCCAATTGAGGCGAATATAAATTTGACCATCGGGACCACGAAACAAGACACCCTCTGACTGAATCGATCCCGCATCGCTACCGGCACCAGGCTCAGTCAAACCGAAACAGGGGATTTCGTCACCATTGGCCAAGCGAGGAAGATACTTTTTCTTCTGGGCATCGGTTCCGTAATGATTGAGTAGTTCGGCCGGGCCCAATGAGTTAGGGACCATCACATAAATCACATATCCAATCGAACGCGTCGCCAATTTTTGAATGACCGCACTATGGGCCGAGTGGGAAAAACCTAGCCCACCGTACTCCTTAGGAATGATCATTCCCAAGAATCCCTTGCGACGAATAAATTCGAAGACTTCAGGTGGCATCACCTTGGTCCGATAAAACTGGTAGTCGTCAATCATGCCACACAGCTGATCGACTTCATTGTCCAAAAATCGCTGCTCTTCCTCGGTCAACTTTGGGTAGGGTTGATTGAGCATGCGCTTAAAATTGGGTCGCCCTGAAAAGAGTTCGGATTCCATCCAGACCACACCGGCTTCGAGAGCCGTTCGCTCTGTGGCCGAGATCTTAGGTATCAACTTCAAGGCCTTCATCGTCTTCATCACAAGCGAAGAAACGAGAGCCTTTCGGATGGGAGGAAGAATAAACACGAGTGAAGCCAAGAGGCCCGCCAGACAGAGCCAAAGTGGCGCACCAAAACCGGCAGCCGCCACCAGGAACACCGCTGTCCAAGCCCACAGCGGCCATCCAAAGTAGCCAGCGAAGAGAACGGCCGCGACCGTTCCGAGCGTGGCGGGGATTATCACGGACTCACCCTGAAAAAATCCAGAAAGGCCCGACCAAGTTTCGAGAAGCACATCCACGGCTTCACCTCCTAGAGAGATTCTTTAAATATTACGACCCTTTCCGTCTCAATTCAATCAGTTGATTGAAAAATTCAAGCAAATGATCAATAATGTGACATGGCCTCACCCGCAAAGCGTTCAAAAGCGAGATCTAGGTCCAAAGGGCGACGTCAGATGCCAGGCTTAGCCGATGGCTCGGCTCGCCAGCAACTTCTTATCGCGGCTCGGCGGCTTTTTGCCCGCCGAGGATTGAGTGGTGTCTCAATCCGCGATATCGCCCAAGCCGCGGACCTTAACTCCTCGCTAATAAGCTACTACTTTGAGAGCAAAGAAGGTCTTTATCGAGTGTGCATCCAAGAGATCGCCCAGACAAGTTTACAAATGACACGCCAAGTACTGCAGCCGCCCGGCAATGAAGCTGAATTTCGCTTAAGACTTGAGCTGTTTTTGGAAAATCTGTTCCAGCTCTTCCTCCAAGACCGGGACACGGGGCTGATTCTGATCCGGGAGTACGATCGGCAACACTCCCCTGCTGAAGACATCTTTCGCAGCAGTTTTCTTGAAATCCATTCTCAGATTGTCCAGTTTTTTGACCACGCCCAACGTCAAGGTTTTCTGGATCCAAACAAAGACGCCCATACGATGGCTAGCCTTTTGTTCGGCTGTTTCACCAGCCAAATGCGCATGGACCATTTGACCGAAAAGATCACCCGCAAGTCGATTCTCGATCCAAAGGAAAAACGAAAAGTCGAATCACATATTGTAGACCTTTTCACGATTCCGCCTAAGAATAAGGAGTAAGGCGAAGGGGGTTTCGTGCGATTAGCGGTTTTGGTGATGACGTTTCTCTTTTCCTTGCCCGGCGTTGCCAAAACTCTCACCTTTCAATCCAAACTAGACACCTTCGATTTGGAGTACACTGGCACTCGGGGCAAAGTGGATGGAAAGCCGGCCAATCTGTCGACCATCAAAGAGATTTTGCCGCTCTTGTCCAAACCGCTGAGCAGTCCATGCCCCACACTCCCGAAAAATGCCGACCTCACCATCCGCTCGGGAAGCTCCACCAAAAACCTTTACCTTGAATCGGAGCTTTTGTCCGAAAATGGCCAATGCCTTCAAATCACAGGTGAAGGCCTACATTACCTTCCCGTTCACCGCGACTTTTTAATTGGCCCCAAGAAAGGGGCCATCCAACTACAGTCCAATCTTAAAATTTTCAAACAGGGGATTAAGATTCTCGATATAAAAAAAGACGGTGACGAGTGGGTCACGAACGAGGGCGACTTACTTGTCGATTGGGATTTCGTCCGTCGACTGGAAGATTCTCTGCGCGATTTCACCATTCGTCTTCGTGTGCAAACGAGTTTGGCTAAAGACAAGCCTAAGATGATTATCCAAAATGGAAATCAGACCCTTGAGTTTTATAAAGTGACAAAAATCATGTGGGCCACAAAGCTTCCTGGCACCGATTGGCTGACGGCATCGGATGATTGGAGCTTTTGGCGCGATTTCGAATCCGATATGCTCGAAGATCGTTTTGCCGATGGCATTCGGCGAGTGGAATCCGCCACCGACAAAGACGCCAAGCGAGCCGCCCTGAAAGAAGTCGACGTGGGCTGGTCGCCCAATCTGCGCCGCATGTATCACAAACTGGCCTTGAGTGAAACGGAAGACAGTTCCATTCGAATGATGGCACTTAAGAGACTGAAGCAAAAACCCGCCCTCGAGACCTGTGGTGTTATGCTCAAAATTCTTGAGACCTCACAAGACCCAGACATTCAAGACGAGGCCTCCACCATACTCAAGCTCAACAACCCCAAGGGGCCTAAGTTCAAGTCGAATTCTTCTGAAGAAGAGCGAAAAAAGGCACTTGAGTATTGGAGAACTTGGTGGCGCGACAAACAAAAATCCAACTGATCGCGCTCAGCCTGATTTGGCTTAGCTCGTGGTCGACTTTTGCCATTGACCCCGCTTGGCGTTTCAAGAGTCTAAAAACCGCGCATTTCGACATCATTTACCGCGACACCCAAGGGCTCCTGGCCAAACGTTACGCCATCGCGGCCGAACAAGCCCATGAGCTTCTTTTCCCCCTGTTCAAAGAGGGCCCCGCACGCACCATTGTGGTCTTGCAAGACGACACCGATTCGACCAATGGATTGGCCGACTTTCTCCCCTACCCACACATTGTGGTGTTTCCGGTCTTACCCAACCAAAACGATTCGATCGATGAGTACGGCGACTGGCCCCTTGAGATGATGCTGCACGAGTACGCTCACATCCTCAATATGTACCCCGCTCATGGAATTTATTGGCCGTTTAAATATATTTTTGGATCTGTCGTTAGACCCAACGCCATCTTGCCGCGCTGGTACCTTGAGGGTTTGGCCGTCGATTTAGAAAGTCGATATTCAGATCACGGCCGAATAAGGTCCACCGGTTTGCAAGCTTCAGCCCGAGCGTACGTGGTGGCCGATCGATTCCGCCTAGAAGACATTGCGCGCATCAACGAAAGTGATTCACGCGAATATCCCTACGGAGCCAAACCCTACAACTTCGGTGGTTGGTGGTGGAGCGAGGCCATTCGCACCAAGGGTGAGGATGTCATCTACACTTGGAATCAGAATTTTTCGCGTCGGCTGCCGTTTTTGCTCAACGGACCGGTGCGCGAACAGACGGGAAGTTCTGCCAGTGAACTTTTAGAAAAAGCGGTCCGCCAGACGGCCGCTTTAGCCAAAGAGCAAATCGAGGCTATTAAGGCGAGTGGCGAGAGCGTGGCCGGAGAATTTTTGCCCAATCAAGGTAACGCCGGCCCATTTGCCATCAGTCCGTCGGGCCTTCGCTTGGTCCACTGGGTGGGTTTGGTGGATCAAGGTTCTTACGCTTTCCTCCGCACGCGTGAATCCCCGGCCCAAGCCTTTGCCAACGCTAAGTCGCGGCGGCTGTTTCGCAGTCGTGGCGCGGTCCAAGTGCGCTGGCTCAATGACAATCAATTTGTTTTTGATCAGATCGATGCTCGACGAAACTATGTTCAGTATCGTGACCTCTATCTCTATGATCTCGAAAAAGATAAGACCGAGCGCCTGACCGATGGCGCCCGAGCACAGGAGCCCGCGGTGTCTCCCGACGGGCGCACCATTGCCTTTGTGCAAAACGAGGGTGGCCGCAACAGTTTAGGGTTGCTGCATTTGGAATCGAAGAAGATCGAAACTCTTTTTCGCGGAAGCTTTTATCAGCGCTTGGCAAGCCCGGTATTCTTGTCAGTCAATGAGATCTTGTTCACTGGCCGCAATCGCAAAGGCGAAGAGCGCATTTACCATCTCAATATGCAAAGCAAGAAGGTGGGGATCTGGAATTCCCAGCTTTCGGCTGCGCAAAACTTACGACGCTCACCCATTGGAATCTTAGCCACCGATAGTGCCAGCGGCGCGCGCAACGTTTTTCTCGTCACCAAGGGGTCGGCCACCCCGCTAACTAACACCCTGACCGAGATCACGGCCGCCGATTTTGATACCTATTCCAAATCTCTTGTCGTCAACGAGCTGACCGGCGACGGACGCCGACTGCGTTCCATTGAAAAACGGGACGGGGTTAAAGTCGCCAAACTCAAGGGCCCCGATCTGGAGCCCGCGATTGCGGCGGAACCCGGCCGTCTGCCGATGAAGACCGAGGATTTCTCACCGCTCGGTTACATGTGGCCCCGTTACTGGATTCCGTGGATCTATCCGGTTGAGGGTGGAATTATCTTTCAAGGCCTCACCGACACGCGAGACCCCATCGGACGCAATCAGTATTCGCTTGGCGTGTCTTACGATACACTGACATTGGAGCCGGGCTATAGCTTCGACTTCGCCAATCACTCCTTTCGGACTTCCATAGGTCTTGGCTATAACCACTTTGTTAGCTACCTCGGCGCCAGTGGTCGAACGGTCACCTCAAGTGACGCCTATCTTCAACTCTCAAGACCGCTTGGCAATCGTTTCACCAGCTGGAGTTTGGGTGGACGATGGGGCGAAACCTCAAGCTCCAGTGCCACCTACCGACGCATGGGTCCTGAAATCGCTTTTCAATATGCTGGCTTGAAATCACCCTACAACGAAACCTGGGGCTGGCATGTCGGTGGTGGTCATCGTCAATACGTCGAGCAGGGAGACTACCTCGGGTACGGACAAAGCTTCTTGCATCTGGCCACGGCTTTGTCTTTGGGGCGGCATCAGTTCGGACTGCAAACTCGTGCGTCCGTTGCCCCCGATATGCCCTTTGGCTCGATCTTAGACCTCGGTGAGCGCAGCGTCGGCGGCAACTATGTGGTCAACCTGGTCAATTCAGAATTCCTGCTACGGGGATATCCCTCAGGCGCATTTGTCGGCCGCAAAATGCTCAACGCCAATTTGGAATACGTCTTACCGGCCGCTGCTATCGAAAAGGGTTTTGGCACATTTCCCCTGTTTTTACGGGACCTTAAGATCGCTTTCTTTGGGGACGCTCTGGCCGTGGACGGAGCCGGCTTCAATGTGGATCGCTTGGTTTACGTCCGCAGCCGCCTGAGTGAATTTTACACTGGGGCCGGGATGGAGTTTCGCCTCAACACCACCATGGCCTACCACCTGCCCCTGGCTTTAAATGTGGGCCTTTACTACGGCTTCAATGAGACCTATGGTGGCGGCTTCACTCCCTTTTTGGGTGTCGGACTCGGTTCGTTAAGTCCATTGTCGAAAACGCCTTGATGTCTTAAGCCCTCCTTGCTATGACCCTAAGTTCTTTTAGAAAACGGAGTTTACTGCATTATGTCTAAAGCCAGAGTGGGAAAGATCGCGCGTTACCGCATTCAACGACGTCTCGGAACAGAGCTTCCGGGCCTTGGTAAGCCAGGTGCTCTTGAGCGCCGCCCTTATCCTCCAGGTGAAAACGGCAACAAACGACGTAAGTACTCTGACTACGCTCTTCGTTTGGAAGAGAAGCAAAAGATTCGCATGCACTACGGTCTGCGCGAAGAACAGCTTCGACGATTTATCCGTCACTCGAAATCAGGTTCGGCCCATAACTGGGTGAACAAATTAATGGGTTTGCTGGAATGCCGATTGGACAACTTGGTTTTCCGCTTGGGTTTTGCGCCGAGTATTCGCTCAGCTCGACAGTTGGTCAGCCATGGTCACGTTTTGGTTGATGGTAAACCGGTCACTGTAGGATCCTTCGTCGCCACTCAAGGCACTAAAATTTCTTTGACTGAAAAAGGTCAGCAAAATCAAATCGTGCTGCAGGCAATGAAGGCACCACGCTTGGAAGTTCCCGATTATCTACGCCGTGACCAAGAAAACGGCGCAGATGTCGGCGTGGTTCAGGCTGTACCAGGCACTGAGCATGTTCCGTTCCAATTCGATGCGGGTCTCTTCACCGAGTACTACGCCGCTCGTAAGGCTTAATCTTTGCCGGGTCCTCGATCCGTGGACCTAGCGGCCTTCGAGAACTTCCATTTCCACTCGGCGCGAGCGAGCCGCATCTGAGATAATCAGATGCGCGACCTGCGCGAAAACGGCATAAAAATCGTCGTTAAATTTGGAAAGTTCCAGGTCCAACCCTGTTACATCAAAGTTGGTTGTGAGAGTGAGCATGCGGGCATCGTCTGTAACCCCGACGGTGACTTGCCGTTTGACTCCGGCAAATGTGGTGTCCAACGTCTTCGCGCTCTTAAGGGCCTTGAGTCGAGAAACCTTACTTTTCAAGGGGATTTCCACCGAGCAGGTGTAGTTCAGTGTTTGCGCCAAGCGCACCATGTGAAGCCCACATTCCTCAATAGACTTTTCATCTATCACAAACGACTTTTTCTTTAGATCTAAGGCTTGTAGGGGGCGATTGTCGGCATCAACTAAGCTGACTTCCGTCTTAAGTGTCGTCGATTTCACCGGCATGGCCAAGCCGACGGACCCGGTCAAAATTACAAGCCCAGCGACAAAAATCGTCTTCAAAGCCCATTCCCTTCGCTCGCTCTTTCGAGAGCGAGCCATCCACGGGAACTAAAAGCAAATTAGACGCCAGATTAAATTAGAAGGAACAAAATAAGGCGCGAACGGGCTCGACTTCACATTTGTCGCTGACGGCAGCCAAGCCGCCCTCGCACTTCGCCGGGCCATCTAGGTCAAAGTATGAAATGGAGTATAGTTTTTCACTTACCTGAGTGACTTTCATTTCGCGAATTTCGGGTCCATCGTAATATTCGCGCACCGCTTGCACTTCATCACAAGCCCATGCCGATGCTGACACCATGGCGGCCAATGCCGCTAAGATCATTCTTTTCTTCATCTTGGTCTCCTCTTCCCCTTAACCGTCTCGTCTTAGCCGAAAGCCTGAAGGTTGTCCGCGACAAACTCAAAGGCGTGCAGAATTTGCAGGGCTCACGGACCAGGCCCTAAGCCGTAAGCACCACCTTTGCATCTCATTCGATCCAGATGGCAAAAGGAGAGGTTCCCAGCATGAAACGCGACAAAGTCGAATCCGAAAAGTATCTCGAGGCAAGACGCCAAAATTTCATTGAAATCCAGAATACTTGCCCGCTCTGTAACTCAGATCTGATGATTCGGGTAGAGAGCTACCTAGAAGATTACATGCTTCGCGAAGAGGCTTCGTGTCCCAACTGCCAGGTTTTGGCGCGAGTCAAAGACCACAAAATGCATTAACTCTGACGCTTCTTACGAAAGCGTCAAGCGACCGTTGGCAGCGACCTCGGCATTCTGACAGGAGGAAAGGCTGGCCAATCCCACCTCCCTCAATTGAGGGAGGATTTCCAACATCCAAGTTCGCAAAACCGCTACGTTGGACTGCGATTCCAAGTGGGCCCAACTCGCGAGCAGCGCCATTCCGTAGTGCCAGGCCAGCTGAAATCCAACGGCTCGTGAGTTCGCCGCCTGAAGTTCGGGCGGACTCTCGAGCCATGTATGAATCGTCTTCGCCATGGAGTCCCAGCGGGCTTTTAACATAGGAACTAGATCAGCGACTGGACCCGTGGCGGCCTCCGTTAAGCGCCTGGCCACATCATCTTGCAAAGCTCGAATCGCGCCGGTCTTCTGCACCACTCGAATTAAGTCTAGGCTTAAGACGTTGGTGGCGCCCTCCCATATAGCAAAGACTTGCGAGTCCCTCAGTTGCACTGGAATTCCTGTGTCCTCTACGTAACCGGCACCGCCAAAGCCTTCGACCACTTGGCTCGCGGTTTCGACCGCCGTTCGCGCCGTAAAGAACTTGGCTATTGGAGTAAAGAGTCTTAGCAAATCTTTTTCTGGCTCTGATGCCTGTCCCAAATCCTCTTTGCCCATCAGTCGTACCATTTCCATCGTGAGCATAAACCCGATCAGAAGTTTGCATTCTTCCTCGACCATCACCCGCAGGTGGAGCGGATGAGTTTCCAAAGTGTTTTTGAAGGCTCGTCTTTTACCAGAGTAATCCCTTAGCAAATCCAATCCACGGGTCATCTGGCCGATCGAACAAACCGAGTTGTAAAGTCGGGTGATGTTCAGCATGGTGGCGACGGTCTTAACTCCGTGACCCGCTTCACCCACTAAATGGGCGCGAGAGCCTTTTAATTTCAACTCGGCCGTCGGTAAAGCCCATGTGCCCAGTTTTTCTTTCAACCGCAGAATTTCGATTTCATTCAACTGCCCCGGCGATTTGTAAGTGTGAACCAAAAACAGAGACAGTCCACGCGACCCCTCCACCGCACCTTCTGGGCGTGCCAGTGCTAGAGCCATTTGCGAAGTCGTGGCTGAGGAAAACCATTTTGTCCCATAAAGTTTCGCCGATTTTCCATCGGTCTCCATGCGAGCCACAGTTTCAGTCCCGCTGACGTCACTTCCGCCGGTTTTCTCGGTCATCCACTGGCCCGAGGTCCAAAAGTCGGCGGGATTAACTGAGGTCAGGTGCGCAAAGGCCTCGCGGTGGACTTCACTTTGGCCATAGACTTCTAGCACACGGGCCGCGCCATCGGCCATTGCCAACGGGCAGGTAAAAAAAGCGCTTGAGGGATGAAACAAATAGAGTTTGGCAAATTGATATAGGCGCGAATGAATGCCCAGAGGTCTATGATACCCAATGTGAATCAAACGTTCGCGAGCGGCGATGTCTTGCAACTCTTGCCAGGCTGTGGACACACGCAATTCGTCTATGCGTGCACCCCAAGCATCATAAGGCACATGCACGGGTTTTTCTCGCTCGGCCCGACGGCTGATGTCCATAAAAGCGCCTGCGCAATTTTCACCGAGCTGACTTAGATCGTGATTCACATCTTGCCAATATTCGGCGGGCAAATGTCTCTTAAGGTACGCCGGCAACCACCGGTTGGATTGGTAGGTGTTTTCGAGCCGAGGGCCGGACTGAAAAAAGTCCGTCTGTTGCATCATTCGCTCCGACTGTAAAGTTTGTTGCGAACTAACCCTTCATTCAGATAGTGGACGACCGCCTTCAGGTTGTCGTGAGCTCCCTCGATTTCAGCAGGCTGAGGGATATACTCGGGCAAAGGGATGGCATGACTGGCAGGCTCTTGCACCAAGAGCCGACCTTCCCGACTCATTTGAATATAGACTTTGCTGTCAATGTACCAATAGGCCGGTGAATTGAAGGAATAGGCTCTACCAGGTTTCGCAAGATCCAACACGCTTTGCCCCACTAACAAACGTTGACTTGGTTCGACCCCCAAAAGATCTAAAATGGTGGGGGGAATGTCAATCTGCTGGGTCACACGGCTTGGATCGTATGGCAATTTCGAGCGGTCCAAACCCGGAGCGTAGACAAACAAAGGCACGCGATACCAGCCAATAAAGTGCGTATACTCTTTGGTATAGAATTTCTGTGTGTGATCACCCGTAATGACAAAGATCGTCTTATTGAACCAAGGGCGCGTTCGCGCCGTTTCAAAGAATTTACGAATGGCTAAATCGGCGTAACCCAAGCTCTCCTGAATTTCGAGCGGACCCTTGGGGAATTTTCCGCGATATTGCGGTGGAATATAGTATGGATGATGTGAAGAAAGCGTGAACACACTCAAAAAAGTCGGCTTTTGGCTATGATCCAGCACCTCGGCCGCGTACTGCAACATCGGCTCATCTAAAACGCCCCAAGTTTCATCCAGATTTTCTTTGCTCTTGTGGGGAAACTCATTCAAGCCGACGAAATTCTCAAAACCGGCGATATGAGAAAATGTATCAAAGTGCATCGAGCCATTGTGCGCCCCGTGCAGGAAGTAAGTGTTGTAACCAAGGCGACCGAGCACGTGGGGCAGGCAGTTGTACTGATTGTTGCTAAATTCAGACGTGATCACCGGCTGTGCCATGATCGCCGGCAATCCACAAATCACTGCGGGTAACCCCTCAATCGATCTCCGACCGTTGGCCATGTTGAATCGATAAAACAAAGACTCTTTCGCCAATTGATCCAAGAACGGTGTGTACCCGGGGAAATTGTTGGCGGCCCCGACATTCTCGGATCCTAAGCTCTCCACAATGAGCACTACCACATTGAAATTCGGTGCAAGTCCCAGCGACGGCCTGGACAGCTGGGTCATGTTCTCCACATGTGAAGCCGCCTCTTGATCGGTTTTAAAATAACGATGGTGCTCGACCTGGGTGTGCGGCCTGGTTTTAATCACATTGAAAGGGGTATTGAGCGCCAGTGTTCCAAGCTCATGGCGCGTAGAAAAATACGCATGCATGGGGTGCAAAGGCTTGAGCTGCCAGCCCCCTCGCGCGCCCAGGACAAACAATCCCACGAGCACCACCCGCCATGCGAGCCCGATTCTCCAGTCGGAAGACCCTTTGGCCTTCTGCACCCGTGGTGACAGCCAAGCCAAAAGTGCCACGAACAAGGTGAGAGTTAAGCAAATGTACCAATAACTCAGGACCAGACTCAAAGACTGCTGTTCAATGTCCTGCTGTAGAAAAAGAAGGTCGTAAGAAGATCGTTTGCCAATAAACTTCACAAACTCCGCGTCGACAAAATTGGAACCTAGCGTGATCCACAAAATCGCAACGTATAGACTAAACTCGATCCGCTGGATCCATTTGGATTGCAAAAGTCGATCGGGCATTAACCAAAAGATCAAAAGCGGAGAAAGCGTTAAAAGAATGGCCGACAAATCAAAGCGAAAGCCAATGATAAAGGCCCAGACCAAGTCAGACGCTGGCAGGTGAGAGTAAATCTGCCAATTCCAAAACAAGTGGAACATTCGACAGATGGAGTAGGCCACCAGCAAAATACCAGTTCTCTTTACGGCCATGCGGAAATTTGACGGAATCATGAAGGAAGCATGATATGAGTAGTGCAATGCACTGTCAAACCGCGCCTGTCGGCATCCTCCATAGCGATTTTGGCCAAAGATTTGGGACCCCACGCCAGGGGATTATGGCTCCAAGCAGTCGAGCGACACTACAGCTACTTCCCAAGTATCGCGGGCAGGACATGCTGAGCGGGCTTGAAGAATTCAGCCACATTTGGTTGATCAGTCACTTAAGTAAAGCCCAAAGCAAAAAAACTCGCGGCAAGGTTAGACCGCCCCGTCTGGCGGGCAAGAAAATAGGGCTATTCGCCACGCGCAGCCCCCATCACCCGGGGGGATTGGGCCTCACCCTTGCCCGCATCCTCAAAGTCGAAGCCGATACTCTCTATCTTGCTGAAGTGGATTTACTGGATCAAACCGAAATTCTCGACATCAAACCCTATGTAGCACCCGCCGATCGTCCCGAGCAATTTCGTTGCGGTTGGTTGGAGGGCGTGAAAGTTGAACCCATTCCCGTTTCATTTTCGAAAGTATCGCTGGAGCAACTCAAAAACCTCGCGCAGATAAAGTCTGGGGAAGATCTCGACCGACTTCGCAGGCTGATCGAAGAAGTGTTAGCGCAAGATCCACGACCTCTCCCCTATAGAAAATTGGCCGAGGGTCAGTTCGACACGATTTTAAGCGACGCCAATGTGCGCTTTCGGTTTTCGGCCGGAGCCTTTGTTGTCGATGAAATAACGCCAATCTGAGTTCGGCTCAAGACCGGAGAAAATCTGAACGCGAAGAAGAATTAAGGAGGAGAGTTTGCCCAGCACTCCCATGGAAATAGTCAATGACATGTTGGTGAATACAATCAAACGTTGACGGACACCTGGCGCGAAGCTGACCAGACGCGAATGGCCAGCAGGGCCGAGACCAACATCAAAATTCCGGCGCAAAGATAGAGCGCGGTTGAAATGCTGGCTCTATCACTGATGAACCCGACCGAAAGATGCATAAGCACAATACTAAGAGATCCAAAGCCGATAATCGAGCCCATCGCTTGGGCCGCGCCCGCACCAAAGCGAACATTCGCCTGCTCCATGGCCACTGGAAAAAATGGCGCCAGTGTTAAACCGGCCAACATCATAACGAAGGGATGAATGGCCAAGCCGCCCAACATAAAAAGGCTCGACCCCGCTGCGCAAACCAGTAAAATCCGCCAATTGTCCCATTTATGAAAACTGACCAGACTAAACAAAACACGACCCGCTAAAAATAGGGTGCAAAACCCCGCCATGCAAAAATTGGCCGCATCAGGTGTAAATCCATGGTCGGTCCGTAACCAGTAAACCATTCTTGTAGTGACAGAAATTTCCCCCCAAAGATATCCGGCCATCATCAGCGCGTAGAGAGGCAGCAACCGCTTTTCCTCTGGCCTAAGAGATCTAGGAGGCTCACGATCTTGATTGGCCGATCGACTCGAAATTCTTTTGAGCGCGACAACCACCACTCCCACCACGGGCAGGCCGGCCAAAGTCAAAAAGACCGAGGGCCAAGTCCAACCCAACTGTCGAAATCCCGATGCAACCAACGGAGCTGCCATGGCCGCCAGACTGTACATGCTATGCAATCCAGCAAACACCCGTCGCCGATGGGCTAACGGCGCAGCCTCACCCACTAAGGAATTTTGCGCCAGATTCAAGCAACCAAAGGCCAAACCAAAAATCGCGCAGGAAGCCCAAAGCATGGGGGCCGTTGACGATTGAGAAATCGCCAAGAATCCAAGTGCAAAAATCACGCTCGAAACCTGCAGTAAGGCCAAAGAAGAGTAGCGATGAACCAAACGATGACTCAGCCAGCTTCCGAGAAAACCAAATAGAGAAGTAATAGCAAAGAACCAACTTCCACGAGTCGAGGTCAGTTGAAAGCTTTCCAGAATCTCAGGATAAAAGGGACCCCGAATGTTGTCGATCAGGCCTAAGAAAAAAAGTGAGGCATAGGAAACTAGAACTAAACTTGGCATTTTGGACACCAATACGTGCTTCGACCACTGAAGGTTCGCATGCGAATCGACGTGGCACACGCCGTACATGGTTTTTCGGCCCGGTCATAAACCGCGAAGGTCTTTTGAAAAGCACCGGCTTCACCACCGGCATTGCGATAATCTCGAATGGTCGAGCCACCGGCCGCGATAGCTTCTTGCAAAACCTCGCGCACGGCTTGAGCAATGGCATCGGCCTCTACCTTTTTGACTCGCCCCACAGGTCGCGCGGGGCGAACTTTGGCTCGATAAAGGGCCTCCGACGCATAGATATTGCCAATACCGACAACTTGCTTTTGGTCCATCAACCAATTTTTGATAGGTGCGTCTCGTCGACGGCCGCGCTTAAACAAATACTCCCCCGAAAAATTTTCTGACAGAGGTTCCGGCCCCAAATTGGTGAGCCAAGGATGCGTGGCCAGTTTTGCCTTGGGCATAATCTCGAACAAGCCGAACCGACGGGGATCGTGATAGGTCAATTGCAGTCCCGACAAAAAATAGATTTGAATATGGTCGTGCTTCAAGAGCTCATCACTTCGCCGAAAGGCTCGCCAAGATCCAGTCATACCCAAATGACTTAGGATTCCAAAATCCGCCGTTTGCCAAATTAAAAATTTCGCTCGTCGTTCTAATTGGACTACCGTTTGACCCGCGATTTTTCCAAGATCGGACATCTTGATCGGTCGACGGAGCTTCTGGCCACCCCATACCATTTTCTCAATGGTCTGTCCCACCAGTCCCATCTGGGCCAATCCTAGGCGCACATTTTCGACCTCGGGCAGCTCTGGCATGACGACTAACTTATTTCTTTGATGGTCTTTGGTAAATACTTTTTTAAGACCTTACGCAAACGCGGATTATCAGCTCGTGACTTAAGCCACCCCAATAGGGTGAGCCTACGGGCGATCAATAAATCTGACAAAATCCGGTCGTCATGTTCGTCCCACGGCCTGTGCTGGGCGTATCCCTCGATAATAGCCGCCCGAAACCGCGCAAAGGCCAAATCGGTCTGACAGGCTTTCGAACCGCGAATCCATAATAGCGGGACGGCAAGATCATAGGCGTGAAAGCCAAAACCACAATCGTCAAAATCAATCGGGGCCAGGCCATCAGAGGTGCGGATCAAATTGCCAAAATGAAGGTCCGCATGAATCAAACTCTGCCGCTTAGGAAATTTTCTGGCAAAGTCCTGCAGGCGTCGATAGGTTCGTCGGCGTACGGCAGAAATCACTCTCTGTTGTTTCGGTGTGGCTCCCGGAATTTGATCAATCGAACCAAATTTGGGTGATGGACCCACCAAACCTTCAGCTGTCCAATACCGACGATGGCGCACGGCTTTCTTCGGCGCCAGATTCTGCAATTGCCCGAGCAAAGAACCGACATCGCGGATCGTCTTGGGCGAAGCCCCCTCTCCACAGGCACGGCCGTCCCGCCATTTAAACAAAGCCACAAGGCGAGGGACTCCAATGGCCAAATGATCCACCGACTCCAACATCGCCCCGTTTTTTGAAAGTATAGGCTGGGGAACTCGCATTCCTTGCGAAGCCAACTGGTCGAGCCAACTCAATTCCTCAAGAATGGCCGCTTTCGTATGATAATCATGTCGATGTAATCTTAATAGGTAGCGATCGCCCTTACTGCCATCCACCCGAAAAGTAGCATTCTCACCATGGTGAATAAAATGAAGATGTCGAACACGAATCGGATATCGCAACACGGCCTGCTCGGCTAACAGTCGTAACCGTTTCACCTGGGCCACGTAACTCGACTGATGGAAGGGGATTGAACTCATTCTTTAGGCTTAGAGTTTCCAATGGAGCAAGTCAAACGGGATTCTAGCAGCCCGGTGGAGGTGAATCACGCAACGAATGAAGAAGTTCGCGCAAGACACTGTCCAGACCCGAACAGAGAAAGCGACCCGAGTGACACATGACTGGACGTAGTTGAAGTGAAGTGCCCCCACCTGAAAGCTCAATATCTGCCATGGAATACGCCATGCAGACCGCCGTGTTGGGTGGAAGGGGACCGGGTTCGCAAATTTGCGCCGAAGCGATAAGATCTCGTAAGGCCGTTAGGCGATTGGAATCTACTGCGCAGGTGACAGAATTATTGCTGGGTCGGCTCAGTTGCATCATTTGACCTGAAGACAAATTGATTTCAAGGCGAACACTGGCAGGCAAATTGGCAAGATTGGAACCTTCTAAATAAGGGTCCGCCACAATCTTATCGAAGCCAGAGGCACTGCCCAAAACCACATCCGGCGAATCCGGCGTGGCATCATTCTGCGCATTTTCTGTCTGCAATCGCTCCGCACAGTTTTGAAAAGTCAGAGCCAGTCCCAAAACTGCAAGCAGAGCTAAAAGTTGACGAACAGACCTTCTCGACACCATCTATATATGCAAAAGCAAAGGCCGTTCCAGCCCGAGCGGGCCCTCATTGCTTTTCACATGCAGTCTTCTGACACCGTCAGATTTCTGCTGTCTCATCTTGAGACACACGCACCATCGACCTTTAGAATGAACAGCCATCGCGCTAAGATGAGACTATGCCTACCCCAACCCCCCAAATATTTTTGATCGCTATCCTTTTTTCTTTTTCATTCGCGCACTCGGCAACCAATCCTTGCAAGGACAAGAAGGGTAAAGACCTCAGAGCCTGCGTGAAAGCCGAGATAGACAGATTCAACGGAAGCAATCCGCCTAAGTGCGACGCCACAACCAAGGACTCAATCGAGGCACGAATCGACAAGTGTTGCACGGTGAGTTCGAAAGATTTCGATCAGAACGCTCAGGAGTGTGCGAAGGCCCACGGGCGCGCGATCGATTTTCTCGACTTTGCTACGACCAAGGGAAAGCCGAAAGGTGGCGGAATGCATGGAACCGCGTCCAAGGGAGCTGATGGTTTTGGACAGCAGAGCACTCTTTACCACACGCAAGTAGCCATTTGCGAAGACCTTAAGGCGACCTGCGGAAAGTGCGGAAGTCTTGTCGTAGACAAATGCAAAGACATCAATACGCGAGTCATACGTCTAGATCAGGCGGCAATGACAACGGATGAAGCCGCCTCGAAATACAAAGACATTGCGGACAAAACCGGATCCCAGCCTCCCGGAGGCGCCCCAGGCGGATCCCCGGGCGGCGCTACAGGTGGTGGCGCTAGCCCTCAATCGACGACACAAAAACCGCAGGCCGGTGGCGATCCAATGTCGCAAATGATGTCGGCCCTCGGCGGTATGATGAACCAAAAAGACCCAGAGAAACAGGCACCCAATCAAGAATTAACGACACCAAAGGACTGCCAAAGTTTGCCGACGCTGGCGGGCTGCCCTCTACCAGGTGAAAAGAAAACTGAAGAAACAGCAAAGAAAGAAGATCCCGAATCTGGTTACGGTGCGGAGTCCACCGGAGCACCCACCGGCGAGAACTTCAATGTGGCGAGCACTCCCGTAGGAAATCCCGGTTACAATGGCAATGGCGAAGACGTTAAACCTGCACCTCCTCCCACCGTAACGCCCATTCAAAATGGTGGCGGTGGAATTCCCGGGCAAGAGGGAGGGGCGCCTGCCTCAGTCGGCAACCCCAATCAGGCGGGCTACACGGGACCCTCGAAATCCCAGGCGGATGTTTTACACGGGACCACGTCAGGCGGCGGCGGATACTCAGCCCTGAACGCCTCACTGTCAGGTCTAACCAATGGCGGTGGCGGCGGCGGCTTTAGTGGCTACGGCACGGCCTCAACCGGTCACGAAGGGATGGATCTTAAGCAGTTCCTCCCAGGCGGGGCCCAAGATCCCAATCGCAAGGTGGCGGGTGCCATTAATCCTTCGGCCATGCAAATCCAGCCTCAATCCGTCAATATATGGAATCGCATCTCTGAAAGAATTCGTAGCCGCTGCAGCCAAGGCTTGCTCCGCGACTGTATTCCCTAGAGCTCGGCGGCACTCTAAGTCTGCCATTTTGGGCCCATTCTGAGCCTAGCCCTATAGGAATTTCAGCCCCTGAAAGGCTTTCTTTGCCTCAGGTTATCTAAAAGAATAATCAATAGCTCCCCAAAGCGTTGGCACCGACGTTGCTCTATTCCCGCCTCGAACGCATTCGCCTCCGAGGATTCCGATGAGCAGGAAGCCCATCGCCTTTGAGGAAAAGAAAGAAAACCAAAAGGAGTAAGTATGAATAAAGCTACCAGTACGTTGATTGTGTCGCTTGCCGTGGCGATGACAGCTTGTGGTTCTAAACACAAGTCGAAGAAACACTCGGCACCTGCTAAACCGCAGGTTGAGTTCACTACACCAACAGCTGAAATTACAACTGCTGGTATGGAAACTGACTATCTCTTGACGATCAAGCTGCCCGAGAACAACAAAGCCGTTGTTCACTCAGTTTCGGTTAACAGTGAGAAAGATACTGCTGGCAAATTGGCCAATCGCATCTTCAAGCAACAAGACGGAACCGTAGCCTACGTTTCTGGTGAGTTTCTTGACACTGTTGTTTTCCAAAAAGGAAACACTGCTTATGTCTTCGGTCGCGTACAGCCTTTGACTGAAAAGTATGAGTTCATTGGAACTCAAGACGCTAAAGACCAAAAGTATTTGGCTTCTTTGATGTACAATATCGAAGCTTATGCAAAATGCGATAAGAAAGCCGGCGAAGCCTTTAGCGTTTCGACTGCTTGGAAGTCGTTCTCTGCTAGCCAAGGTTTAAGCGATAGCGAACTCGAGCGTTGCGTTCAGCAAGCCAACGAAAAAGGTTTGGCTGTATTGAACTACGGCAAGTGGCGTTGGCAGAAGGAGTCGGATTCTTCTAAAGCTCCGAATCCTTTTATGATGCCTGCTGCTCCTGCTCAAGTTGCATCTAAGAAGTAATTTTACTCGCTCTATTTCTCTGGTCCGCGACTTGTTCGCGGGCTGGAAATGAACCCAAATTGCTTAAAGCCCGATCACCCGATCGGGCTTTTTTGTTTTGGGGGACTTGATTCGGCGTTGGTTTTGAAATACAAAAGCAGATCCGATGAATACGTCTGCCATAAACAATTCGAAGCGCAAATCCGGCTTTAAATCAAGCTCCTGGCCTCCCCCACACCCAAAGCTCGAAACAAAAAACAAACCGCAGCGCAGTTGTCGTTTAATGCAGTGAACGGTTGGGGCGGCAAAAGGTCAAATGCGGGGCGACCGAACAAAAGTGGCCAAGTGAACCACATGAAAAGAGCGCAAATAAAGGCCTCGACGCCCCTCCATCTGACCTGGAGGCTTAAGGACCACGTCGTGAACCTGCGTTGCGGTGAAGTTTTGGCTTTGTTTAGAAGGGCGGCGGCTCGATCGAAGAATTTCGGTCTAAGGGTCATACATTTTTCAATCCAGAGTAACCACCTTCACCTGATCGTGGAATGTAAAAACAACGAAGCTCTGAAGCGGGGCACACGTAGTCTCGCCGCCAGTATTGGCAAAGGCGTCCGCAATCTCACCGGCAGCCGCGGATCTGTATTCGCGGGACGCTTTGACCTTAAAGTCTTAACCGGACCTACTATGGTTAGAAACGCGATGGCTTACGTGCTGCAAAATTACTCTAAGCACGCCAAGCTTTTAAATCATATCGATCGCTATTCTTCGGCACCCTACTTTTCCGCTTGGCGCAGACTCCTGGGCGCGCGAGCCGGGCCCATACTTGAGGACGCTAGTCGAAAGGACTCGTCGCAAATGTTCAGGTGTGAGAACCATTCACTACCCGACTTCCTAAGCCCACCACGGTCGTGGCTCGCCAAAGAGGGCTGGATGCGGGCCCAACCCGCCTAGCAACACGGTTTCTCAATACTCAATCGCGCTGTCGAAAGTTCGAACAGCCGATATACAAAGGCCGGCAAGGGTGCGCCGATTCCGGCCGCCCGACATCTCCCAGCGGAAATTTAGATATGAAATCGAATTAACTGAGTCCTGAGCGGATCAGCAGTGCCCCTGGCTTGCATTTCCAAAAGGGGCAATGAATTTACGAAAGTACGCCCGGAACCATCAACCGGCCCCAGATCGAGCTAATTCTATATGGCATGCAGTGCGCTCGCTGATGTTGGGGCTGGCCTTATTGGCCGCGCTCTATGCGGGCGAATCGAAAGCCCAATGCTATAGTGACCGAGCCTATAGCCCAAATGAAATCGCGGGCAGCACCTTTTACAGCACTCGTGAGCAAACCAAATTTTCGCCGAATGAAAGTCACTATCCGCTGCCTCGAGGAGCGCAAGCCCGCTACTGTTTTTCGCGCGGATGCACGGGACAACTTGAGGTGAGATGGAGCCACAATCAAGTGCGCTATCTTCAGGATCTTCGTGCTCGCCTCGTACGATCCGAAGACCCGAAATCAGAACTCCGTTTTATCAAGGCGGCGACTCTCCAAATGGAAAAATGGCTCTATACAAAATTGGCCCGACTCGATTCAGCCACTGTGCAAAAGCTGATGGCACGAGTGGCACGAAATTATGGCAGCTCAGGAAACGAAGGTATGGAGTGGATGACCAAGACCATGGGTAGCTATGATCGATTCAACAAAGAGTGTGCGACTTATGCGATGGAGGCCTCTCAACATCTTCTTGTGTTGGCCAACCTAGGACTTCTACAACACTGGAATGTGAAGGCACCCATCTATCGTGCCGGAATCCCCGGGCATTGGACGGCCGGTCTTCAAAACCGTGCCACCTGCGATATTTATCGCTTTGATTTGAATACAAGTGCTTCGGCCCGCTACAGCCATCATCAAAGAGGAAGTAACCCCGCCGACTTGGCCCTGCGAAATCCTCGTCAGTACTCGTATCTTTACCCAGGCATGGATCACGAAGGTCGTGGGCGAGCCACCGGCCGAACTCGCCCGAAGGCAGTGGTTCCACCGACTGCAGTCGCTCCCCCCGCAGTGGCCGTAACCAAACCGCCCCCGAAAACTGTGACGGCACCCCCTGCTTCGTCACAAAAACCGTGGATCTATTTACCGCCACCCGCAAGCCGCTAAAGCCAGCGTAGCATTTCCTTGGCCGTGCATGAGGATTCCGCTTCTAAGCCACGCTTAACCGCTTCGCGATCGGCGTCGGGTCGATTCTGACCTAGTTTGAACTTGGCCTGGACATTTGAAATTTTAATCTCGAAGCCGACAATCGCTTTTTCCAAAGACGATGGATCTTTCAAATCAGACGGCAACTCAAAGGCCCAGGGCTTGGATCGATCATTTTCAAACGCCTGAGTCATGCGGGTCAATAGGTCGATCAAACCCTCGGCCGACTCTATCAAACGAACCGCCCCCTCCACATGCACTACCGCGTAGTTCCAGGTCGGCACATCCCGGCCCGACACATACCAAGTCGGAGTGATGTATGCGTGTGGACCGTGAAAGATCGCTTTCACTTTGGCCCCGTCGCGCATCTGCTCCCACTGCGGATTGCGGCGGCTCATATGACCGACGACAAAATCGCCATCGTCAGAGACCAACAATGGCAAGTGGTTAACAAAGGGCTCCTCACCTACGCCCCATGTGAGGACCGTGGCGAAGGGATGGCGTCTTATCAGATCCTGAATCTGCTTTCGGTTTTCATTTTTGAACTTCGGCGGGAGGTACACTGGGAGGCCTCTTTGGAGTGGGTCGATCCTCCTTATAATCGGGGTCCATCCAGGATCGCACTTCGCGCTCTGTCAAAGGGCGAGTCTCTACATCTAGCTCATTCGCAGCCATTTCCATCGGATTTTCGTCCGCAAACAGGTACAAGTTGACCTGCTTATGCAATTCCACCGCTCCCAAAGCTAATTCCAACAAACGCGCCGAGATCGCTCGAGTTAAAGGCACGTCCCGCTTCTTCTTACGACGCTCCCGAGCCAAGTCTTTTGCCATGGCTGCAAAGCCCTCCGCCAGGTCATCCGAAGCACGATAGATCTTTTCATACTGGTCGGGATCATTTTTCGGTAGGGATTCCAAAGTGTAAGGGGCCGGGATCGATTCTCGAATAGAGGCAAAGTCGTTGGCCAACCCCTGATAGGCGTCTAAATGAATGTCCCCAATGTCGTCATGACGAAGAACACTTCGAACTTTCTGAACATTTCGATCGACCGACGCTGCGATCTTTCGCTTTCGTTCCTCAACCCGAAATCCCATAATCGTTTTCATATTTCGCAAGTAAAAATCTTGAATCAATTGGGCGTCTTCCTCGCCATATCCGTACAAGTGGGCTATCTCATGAATCAACAATGCGATCAGCGGTGTTGAAGTGACACCCGCGTAGGGCATCTTTTGAACCGCTGGCAAGCTCACACACAATTCGCCTGTCAAATCCAGCTTGGAGACCGACGCGATACGCTCAGAGTGACTAGGTCCTTTACAAAGTCCCTCCTCCAGAAAATTGATCTTTTTGCCTCGCAAATTTTCGGTCAACGGCGTGTTGGAGTACTTGCCGAAACCCCGCTCGGCCGGTCGCCAGCCGCCGTTATCATGGTACATTTTGACGAGAATCTGAAGCACTCCTGACTCCTCCTTCGTCAAGGGCTTCCCGCGGTACCATGTGGCCCTCGCCGCATAGACTTTCCATTCTAAGTATTCAGCCCCCACTTGCAATGGATTGTCTGGTCGGGTTTCGGTCAAAAGCTTCCAAGCGGACTCGATTTCTTTCAAAGCTTCTTCACGATTGTGGAGGCGAAGCTCTCCTCCACCCCCGCCATCGACCACGCCCCCGCCACCTTCACTTTTCTTGGTACCGCCACTGC
>JBFWON010000066.1:0-24590 GCA_050250515.1 Bdellovibrionales bacterium
GGATCCGAGCTTTCAATCTCAGTTTGAGAAAGAGGCCGAACTCCTGCGCGGCATCGAGGTCCCACCGACCGAATGGGGAATTCGGTCTTTATTACTACGCCACCGGCCCGACGGCCCGATTGAGCTCTTTCATCGAGTGCGGGACTTTTGGAGGAAATATTTCTTTTCTTCGCATTTCCTTGATCATGACAAAATCTATCCGTTCGCCAATGATTACGTTTTGCACCTTCAGTCTTTAGGGGCAGAGATTATTTATCTGACCGGCCGGCCGCGCGAAGCCATGCTGGAGGGCACCCTTAAAGCCCTAGAAAAATGGGGATTCCCCCTAACAAAGCCTCAGAATCTAATGATGAAGACTACAGATTTAGAATCTGACGAACACTTTAAAACGGTGGTCTTGAAAGACCTCGCTCCAAAATTTGACCGGATCTGGTTTTTTGAGAACGAGCCCCTGATTATTGACGAAGTTCGGGCCGCCCTGCCGGAAATTTGCATCGTGTATGTCGACTCCGTACACTCGGGTAAAGCCCATCCCCCGAATGATCTGCCCCGCATCGGAATGTCCTACGACGGGCCCTGGAAACGTTAAAACTTGCGTGCCGTCCGATTCGAAATTATGTTGGTGAGCATGAATATGATTTCGAATAAATGCATCTCAATCCCCTTAGTTAGCCTCGTTTTACTTTCCTGTTTTGCCTCGGCGGACCAAGTTCGAATTCGATTGCGCGAGCAATACGAGTGGAGCGATGTGGAGTATCGCGGAGAAAATTTGGACTACCGCGGATGGAGCAACACGGCCAACATTTGGATGGAAGATCCATTTCACTTTTCTTATGGCCTTGCAGTCGGCTCCGTCTTAAGTTCTTTTTCCTCGACAAAAACTCCTCAAAGCGGCATCGGCGATCGAATTAAGATCAACTTTGCCGGACTCGAAGCCAAATATTTTCCGATGAAGGACAGGGGTCTCTTCACTCGACTTGGCGGTTACTGGAATCATTTCGACCTAAGGGGATCCATAGGGAGTCGTGATGGCTGGAGCTACTATGGCGGCGCCGGTTGGGAGTTTTTGCTCTGGAACGCCGTCGGTCTTGCACCTGAATTCGGCGTGCGACAAGCAGCGGCACAAGGGCTGTTTATGACAACCTATCGAGTCTCACTAGGAGTTCATTTTTACAAGTTTCATTAGTCGAGGAAAGGCGAGCGACAAAGAATTGGAAATCAAAGAATGTCGAATTTCTCCCGCCTCCCATTTCCTATGAACTTCTTCAATTGGGTAAAGATGAACCGACAGATCCTCAAACGGATCTAACTCAGGTTCGGCGGTCTTCACACAATCAACTGCCAAGAATGTATGCATCTTGTTGGTTTGTAAGGCGGGGTTCGGAAAGTGATAACCGCAATAAATCCAGGTCTTCGAGGTATAGCCGGTCTCTTCTTCAAGTTCACGGGCCCCCGCTATCTTAGGATCCTCATCTGGACCATGGGTGCTTCCGCCGGGAATTTCTAAAAAAGTCTCGCCACCGCCATGGCGATACTGCTCAATCATGACGATTTGACCATCGGCAGTTATCGGGACCACATTGACCCAATCAACAAATTCCATCACGTAGTAGCGAGGCATCACCCGCCCATCGGGCAATTGGCACTGATCGTGCCGGAGTCGAAAGAACCCGGACTTGACGACCTCGGTTGAGTTAAGAACTTTCCATTTCGCCATAAGATATGGTAGCGACACTAACATGCCTCTTTTTGTGGTCGCAACACCTATTGGAAACTCCGAAGATTTCAGCCTAAGAGCCTTGCGCCTCTTGCGTGAGGCCGATCTTGTCGTCGGCGAAGAGTTAAAGGTTCTGCGTCAAACCTTGAAGGCTGCGGGAGTCCAGGCGCGCGCTACGGATGTTTTGAATGAGCACTCCGACGTTAAAGACATTCAGCAATTGGTCGATCAATGCCGCGAATTGACGGTGGTGTTAGTCAGCGATTGTGGGACCCCTGGATTTTGTGATCCCGGGGCGGACTTAGTCAGCGCCTGCCGAAAGGCTGGGGTTCCCGTTCATGGAGTTCCTGGAGCTTCTGCTCTTATGACCTTATTGAGCGTGGCCGGTGTTCGAGTCGACGAATTTCTATTTGCCGGCTTTCTGCCCGCCAAGATGGAAGTTCGCGAAAAGCGTCTGCGCGAATTGGCTGGTGAAAAGCGTGCGTTGATTTTGATGGAGACGCCTTATCGTTGCGAGAAGTTCGTGGCGGATTTGGCTGCGACTTTTGCCACGCGTTTGTGTGTGGTGGGCTTGAACCTGACTTCAGATTCGGAGCGCCTGATCTCTTGTTTGGGCCGCGATCTACCAAGACACGGGCCGTTTGCGGATTGCGAACCCATCGCACTGGTGATGGGTGTGTCTCAGAAAAAGTAGTCCCTCCACTGATTAATTCAATCTCATAACGACTTTCCCTCCTCCAAATGCTTTCGCATCTTTGCTAAGCCGAACCATTCAACAGCTGCTCGTTGATTGCAGGATCGACAAAGAAGCCTCAGATTTTCTAATCCATCGGAGCCACCGAGAGCTTTCGGCAAAATATGGTCCACTTGCAAGGCATCCTGCGATCCGCACTGTTGGCAGCGACTGCCGGCTTGTATCCAGACCTGGCGGCGGGAGCTGATGCCGATGCGGCGCTTAATGTCTGGCGCGGGTGTTTCCAATTTAGATCTACGAGAAAAAGAATCCACTTCCTTGATGCTATTCCTTTTTCTCACTTCTTGCGCAGCAGGATCCAATTTCTTAATAGCCTCATCACAAAGATAGTTCACCAGCCCCGCCATCGAAAGACCGGGGTGTGAATGGGCTAATAGGCCCTTCACTTTTTCTATCTTATGCTCGAGACCTCGATTCGCTACAAAGAAAATGGAAATCTTACTTTCAGAAAGCGGTTTGATGCGATCGGATCGAAGACATGCAGATTCCCCGGCGCAGATCGCAATGATTTGTTCAGCTTCTCGTTTAGATTTGTTTTCTAGGGTCGAAAGCAGTTCGATCTTGGCGTTCTTAGTCGAAAAGCGTTCAGTGGCCGTCGGTTGCGAAAATCCCTTGGACTCAACTTTCTGCTTTTTCTGCTCACGCCGAAACAAGGTTTGGGCCATAGCCAAATTGGTCAAAGAAAGGGAACCCTGTTGAATCTTCGCTTCAATTTCCGGAAGTTCTTTGAGTAATCGCATGGCTGAAATTCGGCGAGCCGCCTGATCTTCGGCATAGCCCAACCTCTTAGTAGCGTAATCAAAAAGAGACTTGAAGCCGAGTTTCGAAAACAATCGCCGCTGCTCTATTTCTCGCAGGTGATGCAAGATTTCGCTAAGGACTTCGCGTTCACTTCGTACTAGATCTTCGGTTTTGGCAATGAGACCATTGTCGGATAGCGATGTTAAGTTCAATTTCCCCCCGATCATTTGATTTTGTCGCTAATGTACCATGGGTTTCGAAAACTCAATTTAGCCTCTTTAGAAGGCCATCAAACGAAAACGTTTCAAGGACCGAAGGGGGTCCCGCTTTTTCCGCGTGCACTCGACTTAGCGCCTTTGTGCAATTTTAAATGCGGTCCTGATAAGAAAATCAACGCAACGAATGCGCGCGCCTGAAAGATCAAAATCATATGTCAAACATTTTCTATTTGTTCTCCGCAATCATGCGGCGCTTAATGTCTGGCGCGGGTGATCCGCACACAATAACCCATCCTCAGGACCTCAACAATTTAAGGACGGACGTCGGCCTGACCCGACACTAGAAAACGACCACGACCGAGTGGCTCCAACGGAAACGGCGCCACGGTTCAAAAGGCCTCCGCCACAGGTGGAATCACAGGAGGTACCAGTGGAAATTGTTAAGAACTTCAGATCGCTCCTATACTCCATTGCCCTAGTGACCTTCGGATTTTCCATCGCGGCGCACGCTGAAGAGACATTTAAGCCGAAACCTTTAACCATGAATGAAAGGGCAAGCCTCACTGAGCCTTGGCTGATTTTCGAAGTCGAACGAGTTCAGTTCGCAATTGGACAGGATAGAATTCGCTGGTCGCAAACCACGCCGTGGAGGATATTAAACCTAGGTTTCGGCGTACGAAGGCCCGTTGCGCTTTCGAGTCGACTCGGTCAATCTCTCGAAGAGTCCAACCGACTCCTCGCTGGACATAAAAATGTGGATCCTGGAGTCGAGCTTTGACCAAGGCCAATGCAATAGAGGCTTTTACTTTTTTCTTTCGCATCCGAGCGTAGCAGTAAATTCCCACCAAGGATTGGCGCCGTAGCCAAGGATTGGAACTTCGATTCCATTTTTTCAAATACTGCAAGAGAGCAGGTCGAGACTCCAAGATTTCAGCGAGAGCGCTCGACAGCATATCGCTATGGGCCCAATTGTCGATGTGGCTGGCCAATTGGACCAAGTCCTTCCATCGCTCCAGCCGCAGCTCACGACGTTTTGGATCGCACAACCAAAGCAGCGCCACACATTTGACATCATAGACTTGAGAGCCCGACCACACCTTGAGCCATACCTTCCACTGGTCGGACTCAATCAGGGCCGAAAAGGAGTATCTCGCCTTGGCCGCCTGGCGATGCGAAGGAACATTAAGGCCCCAGTACTTCAGACGACTTTGTTCATCTTTTTTTCGTTTCCCTGGAATTCGCGCGCCGATGTACCTCGCCAGAGATTCGGCCTCGCGTGTGGGGCCACCTAAATAGGCGGCGACCTCACGATGCGGAGCTTTGCCTGTCATTTGAGCGTCGCCATACGTTTCCGAAAGAAATCAAGATAGAAGTAGCGCTCAAAACCAGAGTGAAAATGAGTCCATTTTTCTTCTGGCGGAACACTGTCAGTCTCCGCCTTAAGGAAGGTGAAAAGAGTATTAAGCTTGCTATCCAAGTCGTCAATCATGGCCACCACCATGGCCTCCGCCAGCATAGGCAGCTTGGGTGATCCATACTCCAGTCGACCATGATGGGCCAAAACAATATGCTTTAGCACATCCTTCAGATCATCCGGAAAATTCGGAATTTGTCCGGTTAAGCGATCTATCATCTCACAGGCAATCGCCATATGGCCAACCAGGCGTCCACTCTGGGTGTAGTGGATACCATTGGTCAAATCAAGTTCATGAATCTTACCCAGATCGTGATAAATGGCGCCGAATATTAAAAGGTTCTTATCTAAGAACGGGTAGTGTTTTGTTAGATCGACCATCAACCGCGCAATGGAGCCGATATGTTCGATCAATCCACCACGGTAGGCGTGATGAATGGTTTTGGCCGCAGGCGCACGAAGCAATAAAGCCTGTGTACTCTCTTCTGTTAAAGTTCGAGTTAAGAGCTCCCGTACCATGTCGTTGTCAAGCTGTGAAACCATTTGCATGAGTTCATCTAGCTGCTGACGGGGATCTCCCCCCAGCTCGGCCACAAGCTCGGTCATTTGCACTTCACCTTCAGCGGCCTTTCGCATGTCATTGACAATGACTTGTTTGCGATTTTGAAAGACCTGAACAAATCCTTTGACCCAAACCGCATCGCCCACATCGAAAGTCTTGGCAAGGTCTTCCGCCCTTTCGAACAATCGGCCATTAATAGAGCCACTCGCATCACCAAGCGTGAGCGACAAGAAAGCTTTGCCATTGCGGTCAGCCCCGAGATTCTTTTCGGCCACCAAAAAGACGCTTTGAAAATGATCCCGTTCTTTTAGATCTTTAACGAAGCTCTTCATTGGCAAATGACCTGTGGAAATCTGGAATCCGTAAAGGTCAAGCTGCCGACACCAATGGATTCTGTTGAGAAGTGCACCAGCACGAAGGTTCCTCCCAGAACAGATAAATACCGTTGCTCGGCCGTGTAAAGCTGAATTCCGGATTTGGACAAAACTTTATGATAATAACCGGTTAAATCCATCCAGGTGTTGCACCCAGCGCCAAATCTCTCGCCATCAATCTGTCGACGCTTTGTGTGGCTAACAAAATAGACATGTAAATCGGCCGGGGGCTCTTGGTGTTCGCGATGAGCTTCGAACCGAGCCGTAAACACTCCACGGGCCGATTTGACCAAGTCTTCCAAATCGACGACTCCACCCCCTAGGGGCGTCGCTAGACGGACGTTCTCAGTCAAAGTGCCATGATGATCGGATATCAAATCCCCCCCGACCACCAACATGGAGCGCTTGTAGGGCTTTTTATTTAAAACGCCAGCGGCGGTCAAAAAGGCGTCATATTGGCTTTCAATCCGAGCCACCAAGGCACGCGGAATAGGAATGTCTCGACTGCTCGAGCGGGCCGAGTATTCAGCCAACTCGGTTGGGCTTTCGTGTTCTGGTGAAGAAGCCCAGGCCAGATTGAGTAGTAAACTAATGAGCACCATACCAGCCCTCGAGCTCGGCTTTTTGACCCAACTCAAGAAGAGGAATGTAATCGGGCCCGATCTGAAGCCCTTTTTTGATAAGGTTAGATGCTTCCTTGTAGGTCTTGGCCTTCATATTGACCCACGCCATTCCGGCCAAAGCTGGAAGGTAGGAAGTGTCGCGCTCATACAAACGCTGCCAAGAAGCCTTAGCATTATCAGCATCGCCCTTGGATTGGGAAAAACGCGCCTGCAAAAGGTACGGCATCATGTACTCGCCGCGCCGATTGAACTCCATCGCGCGAGCAAATGCGACACTCGCTTGGTCCGCGTCACCACTTTGCTGAAGGATATAAGCATACCAACTCTGGATGAGAGGATCGCGCGGCGACTGTTGCACGGCCTTTTCGATTTGTTGGCGAGCCTGCTCCCACCTTTGTTCATAGGCGTAGCATGAGGCGAGAAGCGTCGCATACCTGGCTCCTTCGCCCAATCGCTGCGTCATGCTCTCACAAAGTGGAGAAAGCACACCCCACAAAGCCCGGCCACTGTAAATGAAGGGGGAATGGCGATGGTCTTGGGTGAGTTTTGGATCCACATCCAGAAAGCTTAAAACGCGCTCATCCAGACCCTTATCCCGCCTTAAAAAATCAAAATACAAACCCAAAAATCCAAGTTCCGCATAGTAATCCATTTGAACTTTTTGGAAATCTCGAAGACGCTTGCTCATCTGGGCCATTTCGGGCGCGTTAGGTGAGGTCTTGGACGACATCATCAATTGGGCCTCAGCCAAAATCAGCATGGCCTCCGCCTGCAACCGGCTCAGCTTTAAAGCTTGTGTGGCTAAAGATTTTGCTTCCGCATAGCTGGACTTTTGCATCGCGACCGCAGCCCGGTTGACGATGGCGGGAACATAATCGGGGTCGATCGAGAGCGCCTTTTTGAATTGTGAGTCCGCAGAATCCAACTGCCCATCGATTAGGTCGGCCACACCTAGGCCCGTATAGGCCTGTTTGACCTCCGGCTGCTTAGAGGCCAAAACCGAATTGAGCATTCGACGTCCCATCACAGTCTGACCATCTACATAAATCAGCAGCGATCCGTAGTAGATGGCCATGGGTCCCGCTTGTTGGCTATCACCCAGGGCCTGCTTCAATTCCTTAAGAGCTTCTGAATAGTGGCCAATGCGAATCAAGTTTACAACGGTTTGCTTCAGACTTTGCGAGGGCAGTCGATTGTCTCCCACACCTGGCGAAGAAAATTTGCGATGAACGATAAAAGCCGCCACCGTCAAAAGAACAAGAGCCGTTACAATCCAAAGACCGCGCGTGGTTTTATCGGCTTGTTTGGCAATCGCCGATTCCTGGCTGAATTGGGGTTGAAACCGCCCATTCATTCGCGTCGACAGCTGATTCTGTTCGGGTACATTGTGGATGACAATTTCTTTGGCGGTGCTAAAACCGTCTAAGTCACTCGTGATTTCCTCGGTCAGTTCGCCCCCGGCCACATCAGTCAGTGTTTGCGTGATCCCGGTCGTGTTACCTGGAGTCCAGGTGGCCTCCGTCATCTCGCTTAGAGAAGCTTTGCGCAAGGACTCCACCACATCCTTGAATTGCATGTGGTACTGAATCGTTTGCCAACGCCGCATCGGCTGACTGATTTCATCAAGTACCGAGATCTCGCGGGTCTTAAGCAGCTCACCGATGCTTTCCGTCGGGTAGGGGCCTAAAATACGCCCACTGCTTTTGACCAACCAATAAGATTCGTCCTGCGCCATATAATTGATGGTGACGTATCCTCTAGGCCCTGTCACGCGACCTTCTAAGGATCTCAGTGACGAAAGTGCCTTTGTCCAGTCAAGACCATGTTAACACCTAGATCTTGGGCCTTTTTCAGGACCTCATCATCGCGAATCGATCCACCGGGTTGAATGATCCAGCGAATTCCGGCTCTATGAATAACTTCAATCGAGTCCGCAAACGGAAAGAAGGCATCACTGGCCAACACGGGATGAATCACTTCCGGATGAAAGCGCTTCATTCGGGCCACGGCTAACTCGACCGCATCGACGCGATTCACCTGTCCCATGCCAAGCCCGACAGTTCGATTGTCCGCGGTGATCGCGATGGCGTTACTCTTCAAACTGGCGCACACGGCCCACGCAAACGTCAGCTCTTTACGAATCTCCGGCGTGGGATCTTCGCCCATCACCTTCCAAGCGGATGACCAGGAGCTGAGACGATCGGGCTCCTGTAGTAAAAATCCGCCCAGAACACTTTGGACCTTCCAAAATTCTTCACGATTCCCGAGCGAGGTCCATTCCAACAGGCGCAGATTCTTCTTTTTCGCCAAAACGGTTAGAGCTTCAGGACTAAAGGACGGGGCCACCACACACTCTAAAAAAATTGAGCTCAAAAATTCAGCAGTGGGACCATCAACGGGACCATTAATGGCGACAATTCCACCAAACACGCTGACCGGATCGGACTGACAGCAACTTTCCACCGCCATCGAAACCGATTCGCCCAAGGCCGATCCACAGGGACTGTTGTGCTTCACCGCCACACAGGCCGGACCGCTAAGATCCCGCAAGAGTCCTGCGGCCGCTTCTAAATCGAGCAAATTGTTATAAGACAATTCCTTACCCTGCAAAATCTTAGCGTCATGCCATCCCTGCAGGGCGCCTCGACGCTTAAACCAAAATGCTTTTTGATGGGGATTTTCACCGTAGCGAAGAGGCTGTACCAACGAGCCACCCAGCGAAAACTCTGGGAACACCGACTTCGGCGCCAGCGTTTGGCTGATCATCGCATCGTAACTGCTGACGTGGACAAACGCTTTGGCGGCAAGTTCTTGTCGGTCTTCCAAGCTCGGAATGGACTGAAGTCGCGAGTAGTCCTTTGGATCGACAACCACTGTCGCCTGTGCAAAGTTTTTCGCGGCCGCCCGTAAAAGGCTGGGACCGCCAATGTCGATGTTCTCGATCAAATCCTCAAACGAGGCCTTTTTCTTCAATGTTTCTTCGAAGGGATAAAGGTTCACCACCACCAGATCAAAAGGTTCTACCTCGTAAGATTTTAGAATTTTCTGGTCTTCCGCGTGCCCGGGGCGGGCCAAGAGCGCCATGTGAACTTTGGGATGTAGAGTCTTGACCCGACCATCCATGATTTCAGGGAAGTCGGTTTGCTCTTGCACTTCGACCACTTTAAGTCCGGCCTCACGAAGCAGTTTGGCCGATCCCCCGGTGGAGACAATTCGCATTCCCTTGGCCTGAAGGGGCTTGAGCCACTCAGCCAAACCAGTCTTATCCGATACACTTACTAGCGCGTTTTTAAATTGATTTGCCATAGGCCCCAGGTCTTAACATAGGGTCGCTGGCCAGGCATCCGCGAATGCAGGGTATCCGAATTTTCCCCCTCCCCCGAGTGAGCTCCGGTCCCCCTTTGGACAAAAGGGAATATACAAAAAACATCCCATTAAAAAAATATGGATTATTTAATATTTTTGATTAAAATATTAATATGTCTAATCTGTCACCCGAATGGTTGCGACTTCTGGCGGCCATGGGAAAAGCCGATAACCTGGCGAAAGCAGGGGAAATACTGGGTCTCACCCAAGGGGCCGTATCGCTTAAGCTCAAGGCACTTGAGAGTCAGTTTCAGTCTCCCCTTTTTACAACCATCGGTCGGCGAAAGGTACTGACCCCTTTCGGGCAGGCCTTGCAAAAGTTGGCTGAAGAGCAGCTGACCCAGTTGGATGATCGCGTTCACGCCCTGATGGCGGAGTATGAAGATCCTAGGCGACTCAATCTTCGTATCGCTTGTCGACGAGAGCTTTTTGCCCTCGTGATGAAAAATGTGCGGTTTCCGGGACGCCTCGATTTTCAATTTCACAAAACCGACCATGGGGTTGAACTCCTATTGGCGGGCAAAGTGGACATGGCCGTAGCTTATCGCGTACCCGATAGCACCGAAGTGATTTCGCGCAAGATCTTTTTGAGTGGCGCGGTGGTGATCTGTCCCAAATCCATGTTGGGCGGCAAGAAACTCACCATGGAAAAGGCCACCATGAAGCAAATGTTTACCCGTCTACCGGCGATTGTGTATGACACAAATCTTTCTTTGGTACGAGATTGCCTGCATCGATTTGACGTTAAGCCCGAAGAGATTCCCGTTCGGATGATTGTGGAAGATTGGCTGTCCATCGCCGATGCGGTCGAGATGGGCCTGGGGTGGGCCGTCGTTCCCAAAACGGTTTCGCTTCTGGCGCGCAAAATTGAATCCATTGAGATGCCGCAAAATCTAGTGCCCGGATTCACCTACTACGCCCTCTATAATAGAGCATTGACGAAAACACCGGCGTACAGAAAGCTGTTCTGAAGTTCGACAGCCAAATTTCACCGATCAAACTCTGGTCAATCAAATCGAGATTCTTTGAGGATATATTTCGCTGAACTGGGAAGTCTTACTCGCTCACGATAATCTGTTCCTAGGGCAAAAAAGTAGGGTATTGGTGTGAATAAATTTTGGATCGTCTCTTTGGTGATGGGGATTGCCGCGTGCGCGCCCCTGAAATCGTACAAATTATTGGATCGGAGATCTTCATCCTCAAATGTGGGGGGTGAAGTTCTAAGTCTTGATAAGTCCGGCATGCCGGAGGCCTCCAATGCCGGCGTGACTCTCAAGGGGACTTGTATCAGTGGTCAATCGCTGACAATCAAAAATCAAGGATCCGCCGACCAATCCTTAGCGTGTCCAAGCGGGTCTTTTGAAGTCACATTAGCCCTGCTGGGTATGGATGGGCCGAAATTAATTAGCGTAGGGCAAACCGATCATGCCGGGCGAAACTGGCAAGATAGCCTTTCGGTTATGAAGGACACCGTGCCTCCACAGGTGAGTATCCTAACCGTTGTCCGACAGCAAGCCGGGGTCATCGTCAATGGAAGCTGCGAAGACGGTTCCAGCTTAACCGTTGGAGGCGACCTGCTTGCTGCTACGGGTATGACTTGCACCGCGGGCGCATTTCAAATTAAGGCCACGCTCAAAGCCGGCGATGGTATGAAAGATGTGATGGTCATGCAATCGGACAAGGCCGGTAATCGAGGGATGGCCCAGTCCGAATTTATGCTCGACACCACGGCGCCGATGTTGACGATCACTTCGCCGACGGCCAATTCTTCGATTGTCGACGCCGTTCAAATTAAGGGGGCGTGCGAATCTGGCCTAGACGTGATTTCTGAAGGTGCTGGCTGGGCCACCCAAGTGGCGGCCACCTGCGCGGGTGGCAGTTACACTCTCAACGGCAATCTTTCAGCCGGACTGGGATCTAAGACCCTTGTGATTTCGCAGACCGATTCTTCTGGTAACAAAGGCCAAGCGAGCGTCGTCGTCAATCGTATCGATGCCGGAGCCAATCAGCCACCAGTCATCTCGATTCTTCAGCCGGCCGCAGGCACCGTCGCAAGAACGGGCCTGACCATTTCGGGATCCTGTCAAACCGGTCTAACCGTTACTATTTCGGGGGCTGTCGCCACTAACTCTACGGCCGCTTGTAACAATTCACAGTTTAATGCGGCCATTACATTTTCAAACGGAGATGGCAACAAGACCATCACTGTCTCACAGACCAACGCGCAGAATTTAATCGGATCCTCCTCGCGGAACTTTGTGCGTGACTCCACTCCACCGGCATTGACGATTTCAAATCCCAAACCCAACACCGTCGTAGGTTCATCCGTCACCGTCAATGGAACCTGTGAAACTGGCCTCGCGGTCAACGTTTCCGGATCGGGCGTCGCAACCCCGGGACCTGTCAGCTGCTCAGCAGGGGCCTATTCGGGTCTCGTCAATCTATCTGCGGGCGACGGCTCAAAATCCATAAGCGTGACTCAGACAGATGCGGCTCAAAACACCACCTCAGCTTCGGTCTCGATCACAAAGGATACCGCCGCACCTGTTGTTAAGATCACTGATCCAGCGGCTGGTACGATGGCGGAATCGGGATTGACCATCAAAGGTAGCTGCGAATCAGGTCTCAGCGTCACCGCGACCGGCACCGGCCTTGCCTCGGATGTGACGGGCGCTTGCAGCAACCAGCTTTTTAGTTTGGATGTGATCTTTTCAAACGGTGACGGAGACAAACTAGTCACCCTTCGCCAAATGGATGGCGGCGGGAACATTGGGACAGATTCTCGCACGTTCAAAAAAGGTGCACCCCTCATTCTGGATGGGCCACTCCTCTACGCCCAACACTGCCAAATCTGCCACAACCCGATAGCCACTTCGACTAAGCTGGATCGAACAGCTGACCAAATTTTGAGTGCCCGAATGACAGTCCCATCCATGGTCGCCAATGCGGCCATTGCCGCTCTAACCACAGCACAAATTGAAGCGATTGCTCAGGCGCTAAAGACCACAACCGGCGATCCCAATGCCAATCCGTTTTTGTGTCAAACGACAGCTAAGCCAGGGCCCGCGCGCTTGCAACGTCTGGCCAAAAGCGAATACATCAACACTCTCCGCGATCTTTTTGGTAACTTGATCAATATAAATGATCTCTCCGCCGAATTAGCGCTCTTTCCCGAAGAGTCTAACGCCTCCGTCGCATTCGATCGAGGGGCCGATTCGATGAATTTGGGACTGGTTAAAGCTCAGGCTGATGTGGCGGCGAAGATCGCCAACATAATTACGACCAGTACCACTAAAGTGAACTCACTCTTTAGTGAGACCTGCTTAAGTGCCGCCACCGTGACCGACGCGTGCCTAAATTCTTTCATTGATCGATTTGGTAACCTCGCCTATCGACGACCAGTCAAAACCACTGAACGAACGCCCTTGATCGCCGCCTATAGGCTTGGCACCTCGCGAGCCGAGAGTTCGGGATTTTTGCTTCGTGCGTTTCTGATGTCGCCCCATTTTCTCTACCACTTGGAATTCGATGGAACACCGAATGCGGATGGAAGCGCCCTTAACTTGACCGCTTACGAGATGGCGTCCCGATTGTCTTATCTCATAGTCAACACCATGCCCGACACGACGCTGATGCAAGCCGCGGCCAATGGCTCCTTGAATACCACCACTGGTTACCAGAATCAGGTCAATCGGTTGTTCACCCAAACGGCCGCCAAGGACAGCTTTCGACGATTCTTTTATCATATGTTTGAACTCAATCGAATGCGACCACCCACTTATTCGACCGCAGTTAAGGCCGGCGTTAACACCGACAACATTAATGCCGACGCTTTGGAAGAAGCCCTGCTCTTTTCAGATTATGTTCTCTTTGAAAACAAAAGCGTAAGAAATCTCCTGACGGACAACACGGGATTTATTAAATCCAGTGAATTGGCCAAGGTCTATGGTATCACTCTTCCTGCCACAGCTGATGGACGTGTCACTTTACCCGGTACCCAACGGGCGGGAATGCTCACTCGTGTGGCCAAAACGCTATCGGGACGTGATGGAACAAGCCCCATTCAGCGAGGCATCACCATTCGCCGATCCCTTCTGTGCGAGTCGATGTCGCCACCCGATCCAGCCTCCTTGCCCCCTGGCACTTTGGATCCACCACCCGACGACCCCCTGCTGAGCACTCGACAGCGCTATGAGAACAAGACATCGCCGACTCAGTGCCAGGCCTGTCACGGACTGATCAATCCACCCGGCTACGCACTTGAAGGATATGATGCTTTGGGCCGTCATCGAACCGTTGAGAAGATATTTGATAGCACCGGTAAATTGGTCGCCCAACATCCCGTCGATTCGAAGGCAACGATCAACATGAATGAACCTCCAGATCCGTTGGTCAATGACGGAATTGAACTGAGTATTGCCTTGGCTAACTCGCAAAAATTCAAGGCCTGCGTCAGTAAACGTTGGTTTCAGTTTTCGATGCGAAGGCTCTCGACCCCGCAGGACAATTGTTTCTTGTCTAACATGTATGATTATTTGAAGAATCCAAACGCCAGCCTCATGGATGCGATCAAGGCCACCATTACTGATCCGGAGTTCAAAATGAGGAGGGTCAACTAATGAAATTCAATCCCATCTCACGCCGTTATTTTTTGCAGGGAACGGGTGGCGCCATCCTCGCTCTCCCGGTGCTGGAGAGCCTTGTGCCGAGAGCCTTTGCGGCACCGGCTCCATTATCTGCCACCCGTCGATTTATTTGTGTGTGCCAGGCCAACGGAATTTATCGGCCCGACTGGAATCCACCCACCTCTAATAGTACAAAAATGACAAAGATCGGTAACACTCATCGCGAAATGAAGCTGACCGACGTCACCGGTCCCGTGGCAGGCGCGGTGTCGCAAATCATTGGGACTGAGTTTGCAGGTCTTCGAGATAAGCTATTGCTGCTGCAAAACTTAACCAGTTTCTTTCCCAATTTGCGCGGTCATCAAATGGCGACTGTGCTCGCCGGCAACATAGGCCGCGGCCACCCGGGACTCTGGGCAAATAACCCGGACCCGAAATACTTTGGACCGAGCATTGATCAGGTTTTAGCGAATTCTTCGAAGATTTATTCTTCAGAGCCACGAACCCGAGCCCTGCATTTGCGCACGGGACTGAATGACTCTGAACCCGAAATTGATTTGAGCTGGGATTATCGAAATGGCAATATGGAACTCCCCACGCAGTACACTCAACCGGTCAATGCCTTTAATGCGATTTTTAAAACCAGCCTGCCCGTCGGCGATGCCCAGCAACAAAAAGAAAATCAACTCGTGGATCAAGTGCTCGAGCAATACAAGGCGCTCCGAAACAACAGTCGAACCACCGCCAGTGACAAGGCCATCTTAGATGACCATATGAGCATGGTGGCACAACTGCAAAAGACCGTTCAATCGGTGAGTTGCACGACACCAGCACCAACCAAGACTTACAACACTTGGACCGCTCAAGATCGCGAACCCATGCTGGACGCCTATATCCAACTCTTAGTCGCGGCGATAAAGTGCGGGGCCACCCGCATTGGAACCCTCACGCTGTCTCGGGGAGTCGATTCTATCAATTTTGATCCTGTCCTTGGTACGAGTACCGGCGGTGACTGGCATGACTTTGGTCACTCGAGCGCCGGGGAGGCATCCTCGTCCATGCGAACGGTTCACAAATTTCACGCTCGCAAGGTGGCCGATCTCTTAAATCAGCTTAACGTGGCCGAACCTGGCACCAACGGAACTTATCTCGACAATTGCATCGTCTATTGGGGCAATGAACAAGGCGGGCACACAGATCACGAGTACACCAACCGCCCTGTGCTCATCGCCGGCAGTGGTGGTGGAGTTTTACAAACCAATAAACTGATTGACTACTCCGTAGTCACCCGTGGAGCCGAAGATTACAATCGCTTACTGGTGACTTTTCTCCAAGCCATGGGCCTGGCCCAAACGGATTACTTCACCGCCGAAATGCAAGCCAAGGGTATAAAACCTGGTTTTGGTGACGATCGAGGATCCGATGCGAATCGTGCGAACCCGTTGCCAGGAGTTCTGGTCGGCGGTTAACATCATGACGTGACCTACTACGAACTGCTCGGCGTGCATCCGGATGCGTCGGCCCATGCAATTAAAGTGGCGTACCGTCGGCTGGTGAAAATTCATCATCCTGACTACAATCCACAAGAGCACGAGGCCGCTGAGCACAACATGAAGTTGCTCAATGAAGCCTATCGCACTCTTTCCAAACCCGATTTGCGCAGGTCCTACGACGCCAGTTTGAACAAGCCGGAAGAGGTTCAATTCAAAGAGCCAAAACCAAGACGAAAAGACTCCCGTCCTTTCCGACCACCATCTATGCCGACCAGCAATCGATTTGAAGGTAAAGATGCTTTTGTCGGTTTGATTGCGACATTTCTTCTCTTGGTGCGACTGTCCCCGGTGCAACTTCAAGATTTGGGAAATTGGATCATATTAAGTGGCTTCTTCTTGTTGGCCTTTTTACTGGCCCAACTGACGAGAAGAATTTCTCGTTTGTATTTTGCCTGGGGCTTTCCGGGACATGAGCACGGAACGGCGGTGGTTGTGCTCAGCCACTTCAGCGCGGCGATCCTTCTTTCAATCGCCGCCGACCAAATCGAAATCGTCCTCGATCAAGTGATATTCGCTCGCCCCCTGCTCCCCGCTCTGATCAGTGTCATCATCCCTTCCACCATGGGGGCCGGAGTCGGCCGCGCCATCAACCGAACTCTTGGAGCTTTTTGGGGCATACTCGGCGGGGCTGCCACAGGCTTTCTTATTTCTATAGGATTCGCACTTCTTTGTTTAGTGGCGCAAATTGCCTACTTGGGCGTGAACAGTTTGGGCGCTGATGTCGATACGGTTATCTACCCCGCTCGCGCGGTCGGTTTAGGTGCTCTGCTTGCGGCCGGACTTGGCTCTTTTAGACAGCGAGGCCAAGTCTTGTTTAGCTTGGTGGAGTGGATGGAAGATCTATTTGGTGGGTTTGGCCCCCGAAGCAAATGGCCAGTGGATTCTCAAGGATGACAATGACCAGGCGGCATCGCGGGTGCGCTCGAGGCTGGTTTGCGGGCCTTCGGCAATGGCTTATGGCTGATGGAGACTTTTGTCTCCATAGTTTTTGAATCCATCGAGTTTTTGACGTTCACCTGATAAACACCCTCGTCTTTTGCGCTGGGCTTTTCAATTTTAAAAGAATTGGCCGTTTGGCCTTTCAGAATTTTTCCATCTTTTTTCCATTCGTAACTGAGCGTCTGACCCGAATCGGACCGGGCGACTACTGACAAAACGAGCGGCGATTGGACATGACCCTCTATCTCAGGCGCTGGAAGAGAAATGATCGAGATATCAGAGGCGCGGGCCAGTTGCATCGAAATCGAAAGGAGAAAAACAAACGACATTCATTCATTCTAGTGCATGGGGGAAACATTGAAAATGCCGGAAACATCTCTGTTTCCATTTGAGAACGCCGGACTCGACTAGCTGAAGGTAGCGGGAGGGAGTCTAATACGCTGGTTGTCCGAAAGCTTGCTTATCAGACGAACCTCATCTCGTAGAATGCGATTAGTGATTTTGGTGAGAAAATCAAACCAATGATCGGACGAATACCGCAGCCCATTCAAATGCTCAACAACGCTTGCATAAAACTCAGGTTCAGATTTATTTCTTCGCCTAAGCTCTCGATTCAGAAGTTCCCGAGCGTCTTCTTTTGGAACACTCAATACCAGATCAATCAAAAGTTTTGTGTCATCATGAGAAATCTTCATCGAGCTTCCTTTGGAACTATTGAAATCAGGCCGATTAGTTATTAATGACCAAACAATTCGTCAAGTGGAAAACAGTCTTAGAATTGAATGTGATGGGAAGGCATTTTGAGAGTGAACTTCCCACAGTTCTAGAGCGTCGATATAGAGGCACTTTGTTAGATTCCATTCTGTCCATGCCAATGAAAAATGGAATTACCTTTGAAATCGCGGTTCGAATGACTGGCGAAAAAATGAGCGCCGCGTTCGAATCGAAACGATTGGGACGGGAACCCGGACACTACAACTGGTACCTGAATAATTTTATCGGTTGGATATCGGACCAGGGCTACCATATTGAACTCACCGGAGACGAATTCGAGACTTATATTATGTCGAACAAGGTCACCTGAACTTCCAAATGTCGGATCAACATTTAAGGTTGGATCGACTTTTCGACCAATCGCTTCAGCGCAATGGCCTCCGATTGGTCCGGCGCGAGAGCGAGGACCTGGACAAGGTATTCAAGCGCCTCTCTCCAATTTTTCGAGAGAATGTCGAGCTTCGCAAGGTTAATGTAGCCGGGTACAAATCGATCATTGAGCTGAACGGTGGTTTGAAATTGCCGGCGCGCTGAATCCATTTTGCCCTGGTTGGCCAGAAGCAAGCCATAGTTGAAATTGGCATTGAGATCTCTTGGTTCCACCTCGATCGCGCGCCGATAGAGTACGGCGGCCTTGTCCAGCTCTTTTTTTTCCGAGAAGTAGATCGACGCTAAGTTGTTCAGCGCCGCCAAATCTTTGGGATTGATCGCCAAAATGGCTTCATACTCCTTTTGAGCCTCTTCGATATTACCTAACTTGTAGTGGGCCGTGGCCAAATTGCCCTTGGACCGAAGGTCAAACGGATAAAGCTTGGCGGACTCACCGTAAACCCCGATCGCGGACTGATAGACCTCCTGCCGCTTCCAAGTTAAAGTGCCCATGACAAGCACTGCAACTAAAACGGAAACTCTCTGGAGAATTGGTCTCGTCCCCCATTTTACCAGGGGAACTAGAAGTCCGATCAATCCGACCGACGATAAATAGGCTCGCCGTTCAACAAACAGATCTGTAGTCGGCATAAAAGAACTAACGGGCAGCAATGGAATCAAAAACAAGAACCAAGCGACAGGCCACCCGAGAGAATCAGAAGAAGACTTTGTCCAGCGCCACGCAGCCACGCCTGAAACAACCGCAATCACCAGCCAGGATAACATCTGCCAGAGGATCGACACATCCTGTATTTTCACGGCATGATCGAGTGCCAATCCAATGGGAAGCAAAGCCTTCTCTATGTATTTAAAAATCATACTTCCTTGGAACAGAAAGTAGTCGGCGCGATCAAACTGTTCGACGGCTTCTAAATCTCCGACACGCCCGTAAATCATAAAACGGGCCATTAGGTAACCCAGGCCAGCAAAGGAAAGTGTGGCGAACAATTGTCGATCCCGCTTACGCAAAAGAAACACGAGGGCTGGTACCACAATCGCGCTCTGCTTGGTTGCCAAGGCCGCCATGAACAGAACCACTGCGCCGGCGATTTGAGCACGAGAGTTTTTTGTCGTCTGCGACCAAACAAAAATCGAAAGAATCAAAAAGGCCGATAGAATGTCGCTCAGTCCAAAGGCATACATCACCGTACCGGCGTTTAAAGGTAAAACCAGAAACAAAAGACCCGCCAGCACCGAGAGGGACAATCCCCACCAGGGGGACAAAAACAAAATGAGCATCCCCGCCGTCGCGCCATGAAGAACCGAATTGGTCGCATGGAACCAGGTCGGCGAGCCCTTGCCCAATTGCCAACATGTCCAATAGAAAAAATAAGTCAGAGGGCGAGAGGGATCATTGTGAAAATGGGTTCCCTTTTGACCATCCGGATAGACATTGAAGAAAAGGGCCAGAGTAGGATGGGGATCCCGCAGATCCGGATTCAGTTCGATTTTGTTCACGGCATCAAGGTAAAAGGGGTGCCCCCAAGTTCGAGAAAACAATAGACACGACAGCAGGATCATCAGGAGCAACGACGCAGCGCCGGTGGAAAAGGGGCGGACTCCCTTTTCCATTAGAAGGACATTTTGCTGGCGAGCAGCTTAAGATCATCCGTTGTTATGAAAATTCCTGCGCCGATAAAGGGAGAAGGATCTTCGTCCCCTGAGCCCAAGATGTTGTCACCACCGCCCGCGATGTAGACACCCTTCATGAAGTTGTAGCGAGCAAAGGCGCGAAGCTGCAGGTCTTTAAAGTCAAAAAGCTCCATGGACAGACGCAGTTTCTTACGAAGCAAGTAGTAATCGAGCCCCACGCCCCCGCCGTTTTCGATAATTCCGCCTTTGACGGTAAAATCCCAAAAGTTCTTGGCAAACAACGCCGTGATCTTCAGCTTGTTCCGATAGGTGGTCGTTTGCTCATAAGTCTGCGTAGCCCCACCATTGGTGCTTGATTCGGTGTACGTGGACCGCTTCACGCCTTCGGGATCATCGATGACTTGAATTTCGTAATATCGATCCAACCCGGGCTGAATTTTAAGACCCAAAAAAGATTTGGTTTGCGAAGAGGCCGTCAGGAATTCGCTGTGGAAATCCACACTGGTTTCAAGCTTATCCGCTCCGCCCAAAAACTTGTTCACATTGCTAATGGCGGAGTTGAGCTCTTCCACAGTTTGCTCATCATTGATCAAGCGACCCAGAGTTCCTTCGCCCTTAGCCAGTTTGCCGGTGATGTCTTCGATATTGCGCAGCGAGCGATCGACGCGAGCCAAGCTCTCCTCGTTGATATAAGTGTCGACATTTTTCGACAGGTTTCGCAAGCGATCGACGATTTCGTTGATCTTGTCCTTGTTCTCATCGGTCATTTCGGCCACATCACCGGTGAGCTTTTCAATATTGAGAATAATTCGACCAATCGGGGTCGTGTCATCGCCTTTGACCGTGGCTTTCTTAAGGGCGTCCAAAAGTTCATTCAGGGATTTGGCCACACGGCTGACGTCGGCCATCACGTCATCCATGCCGCCCCCTTTGCCCTCGGCCAGAAGAATTTCGCCTCCCGACTTGATCTTCGGGTCGTCGGGCCCTCCAGGTAGAAGCTCCACGTGCTTGTCCCCAAGAATTCCATCGGCTTTTAACTGAACTCGGGCACTTTCCGTCAAATTGGGATCCCCTTCGAGCTGCACCACAATTCGAGCCCGACCGTTTTCAAGAATGATTTCTTTGATTACGCCCACTTTGATGCCGGCCATTTTAACGGCGCTATTGGGCACCAAGCCGCCAGCGCTATCGGCGGTGAAGTAATACTTCTTTCCACCAAAGACGCTAGGTCCTTCCGCCACTTTCAGCGCCATAACACCAATCAAGGTGCTAACACCGACGACCAAGAGGCCAACCTTCAGTTCAGGGCTGCTCATCCAAGATATCATTTTTCGCTCGCGTTACCCCTGCTTGAAACCTTTGGACAGGAATTTTCTCACAAACGGATCCGTCGACTTGTGAAACTCCTCCTGCGTACCCGCAAGGAGAACCCCGCCCTTATTCAGCATAACTATATAGTCACTGATACGAAAAGCCGCGAAAAGGTCGTGGGAAACAACGACCGAAGTAGATCCAGCCTGAAGGCGGTGGGTGTCGTGAATGAGATCATCCACAACTTCGGTCAAAATGGGGTCTAGACCTGTGGTTGGCTCATCATACAAAAGTATATCGGGATTCAATACCAGAGCTCGCGCGAGAGCCACACGCTTGCGCATACCACCGCTCAATTCGTTTGGGAGCTTATGAAAGTGTTTCGGCTCCATCCCGACTTGCGACAATCGACCGGCGGCAATTTCTTCCCACTTCTTTTGTCCCATCTCATGACGATGCTCTTTGAGGGGAAAACACACATTCTCCATTACGGTCATATCGTCAAAAAGTGCGGAGTACTGAAATGAAACTCCTAGACGGGTGCGCATCTGAATCAACTCGTCCATAGACATGGACCAGATATCACGGCCCAGGACCTCGACCAATCCCGAGGTGGGTTTTATGATGCCCAGAATGTGCTTAAGAAGCACGCTCTTGCCCGTGCCGCTAAATCCAATAATCGAAGTGATTTTCCCTTTCGGAATGACCAGACTCAAATCCTTCAAGACAAAATCTTTGCCATCAAATGATTTGCAAAGCTTGGTGATTCGAACGGCGGGCGTATCTGTGCTCATCGCCAACCCATCATGACGTAATAGAATCGAATAAAGTTGGTCATCAATGAATTGATGATGATGATTAAAACCATGCTATTGACCACACCTTGATTGGTAGCTTCGCCCACCCCTTTGGCGCCACCTTCGGCATGAAAACCTTTGTTCGTGCAAACCGCAGTGAACGTAAGACCAAAGATGGCGGCCTTGAGAAGCCCTTGATAAATATCGCCCGGATTTAACCACAGCTGTATCTTGTCCCAAAAGATGGCGGGATCCAATCCCAAGACATTCACGCACAAAAAATGAGCACCCATCATGGCAACAAAGTCAAAAATCGCACAGAGAAGCGGCATTGTCAGAAAAGCGGCCACGATTCGAGGCGCCACAAGGTATTGCTTGGGATCGACGCCCATAACTTCAAGAGCATCTATTTGCTCCGACACTCGCATGGTTCCCAGACGTGCCGCCATGGCTCCACCGGCCCGAGCGGCCACCAGAAGACCGGTCAACACGGGACCTAGCTCTCGCAAAATACCAAGCCCTACAGTGGGACCGACAAGATTGGTTGCGTTCACCAATTTGAATCCGAGAAAAATTTGGTACGACAACGCCATGCCAGTGAAGAGACTGGTGAGAATAATAATCAGCACCGATCGATTTCCGACAAACTCCATATGTTTCATGATTTCTTCGTAGCGGAACGGCCGATGAAATATCAGTTTCATTGAGTCCATAAAAAAGATGCAGGCTCGGCCCGCATCAAAAAAGAAGTCATGGATCAACTTCCATAGCGCGATGAAGCCTTCATCGATCGCCTCATTCACCCGGTCGCGATTCTGTCGCCAAATCCCGATCATATAGCCTCTCGAGGAACACGGGCGCTGATCGCCGTCACGATTTCGTACTCAATAGTTTCCGCCCAATCCGCCAAATCAGTCGCGCTAATGAGCGGGCCCAAAATTTCCACGGCTTCACCCGGCTTTGCGCCGCCCTCGCCCACCGCATCTGTAAGGTCCAGCATGACGTAGTCCATACATACCCGCCCAATGACAGGTACCTTGTGTCCACGAAATCCCATGAATGAACGATTGGACAAAGTTCGAGGATAACCATCTCCATATCCGACAGGAACAACCCCCACCAGAGATCGGCGCTTCGCGATCCACTGCGAAGCATAGGAGGCCGATTCACCGGCTGGCACTTCATGCAAGCGTATCAATTCGCTTATCCACTGCAAGGCCGGTCTCAACCCCCGTCCCAACCGATGATGATCATACGGTAGTCCGTACATGGAAATACCGGGTCTCGCCCCAAAAGTGGAATGAATTTTGTTTAATTCACAAGTCATTAACGTGGCGCTCTTGTGCACATGTTTCAGGCAATTCCAAGGTTTGCTCATTTCAATGAAGCGGCTGATTTGCTTGGCTGTCGGTCCGTCCGTTTGCAAAGCGTCCGATCCATGACTTAGATGGGTGCAAGCGCCCACCACCTGCACATAACTTCTCCGTGCGAGCTCCTGCTGAAGGGTCGGCACATCCTCATTGTCAAATCCCAATCGATTCATGCCCGTATTGAATTTCAAGTGTACCGGAATTCGAGTCGAGCGCGAACCGCCAGCCAATAATTCTAAATCCTCAAATCGACCCACGACGGGGGTTAAATTCAATTCCTCGACGGCGGTCCGATCTCCGCTTTGCAGAGGCGCAAAAACTAAGATGGGAGATTTAAAACCAAGTTGCCGAAGACGAACACCCTCTTCCACCAATGCGACACCGGCCATATCCGCGCCCACCTCTTGCACAATGGGCGCCACAATATCGAGTCCGTGCCCGTAGGCATTGGCCTTGACCATCGGGCAAAAGAACGCCGTCCCGTTGTAGGATTTCAAAGTTTCCAAATTGGCCTTAAGGGCCTGCCGATCAATAAGGGCTCGAGTCGGCCGTCCCATATTACTCGGGCCCCTTGTCGGCGACGACGAAATCGGGCGTAAACCCTTCAGGTGGTTTGGCCACGCAAGTTTTGTTGCCTTCTCCTCGCACTTGATAAAGAGCTTCATCAGCTGTTTGCAAAAGTTCGTCCGCATCGCGCGACATCGAAGGATACTCTGCCACCCCAATCGAGATCGTGAGTTGCGGAAATGATTTAAGGACCCGACTAAAATCGGCGGATTCGATGATTCGACGAAGCCTTTCGGCCTTAATCAAAGCCCCACGCCGGCCTGTATGGGGAAGTAAAATGCCGAACTCATCCGTACCCGTTCGGCCTACGATATCGTTCACGCGCGAGTGTTTCTCGAATATTCGCGCCACCATTCGCAAAATGACCTGAGCATCGTCGGGACCAAACTGCGACACCACGGCTCCATATTGATCCACCGCCATCAAAGCCAGAGAAACGGGGGTCGAAGTTCGGCGCGCGCGACTGACCTCTTGTGAAATTCGATTCAAAAAATGCTGTCGAGTCAGAAGACCCGTAGCCGAGTCATGGGTCGAGACCACATGCAGGCGACGCTCAGCCTCCACCAGGCTCAAGGCCTTTCCGAGGAGCATCAACCAATCTTGCACCTGCAGTTCCGTGGTCGGAGGAGGTGTCGGACAAAGAAAACAAACCACACCTTGAACTTCTCCAAGTGTCTCAACCGTATTGGGAAAAAATTCGGTCGCACCAAAAATGCCGTGCAAAAGATCACCTAGCTCTTCAATGGCAAGAGGATCCCGCAACTGAGTCGAACGAAACCCCTCACGAGCTTCGTTGAAATCGATTCCGGCATTAGCCCACTCCACATCCCCCACACCATGAACCATGGTGGCCACCAGCACTC
>JBFWON010000067.1:0-24179 GCA_050250515.1 Bdellovibrionales bacterium
AATTTCACATATTTTAGGAGTGTTTTGAAGGCTCGTCCCCAATCCACAATGCGGGTGACGGGCGAAGTCCCCCATTTGATTTGAAACCGACGGGAAGCCCATCCCGTAAAACCCCGGATAAATTTTAAATAGCAGGCGCGCGATTGGATCCGGATGACCGCATGCAAATGATTAGAAGCCACCACTAGTCGATAGGTTTTAATACCTAACTTTTTGCTTAGGTAAGACCATTGATCTTGAATCCACCGTTCATTCTTACGCAAGTCGTGTCGACTCGATTTCAGAATCAAATGAAGGGCGTGTTGGCGCGAAAGAGGTCTCGCACACTTTCGTTTGCCTTTTTTGATCGTGAAAACTCCCTTAAGACTTCTCATGTCCAACATTTGGAGTTGCTTCGCTGTGCGCATGATTCTCCTTATTTTAAACAGACAGGTGAACATACCATGCATTTTGAAAAGCTGAATTTGGTCGATCTTTCCTAAGAGTCTGAATTTTAGAAAAGGTTCATGCCGTGTTCCTGAAGGCGCCTTACATCTTCGCCCCAGGACTTAAATGGAAGGCGTGAGGTCCCCTACGGGAAAATCAAAAGCTTCGCACACCGGCCATCTTAGAATGACGAATTTACGTCAAGGACTAACAAATTGGTTGGTTCTTTTTTCTCAACCGAACGATCGCATGTATATGATCTCGATTGACGCTCAGCTGGTAAGTTCGAATGCCTAGGTGTTCCGCCAGGCGATTCCAATGGTGTGTGATTTGGCTTGTATTTCTCCTGAGAAGCGGCCCTTCGGACTTCAATACAAGGTGAATCGGGCGCCTGGTACTCAAGGGTCGTGCGACCTTTCGTCGACCTACCACTAACCCGCTAAGGGGGCCTCGCAAGAATAAACGGAAAGCCAGCGCTTCATCAAATCATCGAATGAAATCTTAGATGGGGGGAAGCCAATCTGGCCGAGATCAATTAGCACGGCTTCGTCACCCGAGAAGACGATATTGTCGGGGGCAAAATCCAAATAAATACCGGACTCGCTAGAGAGAACATGCACCTGTTCGTACATTTTTCGAAGGCTGGCCATGCGGCGGGCATTCATTTCCGACGTCTCTCCCAATCTACCCGTACTTAGACGTAGCACAGTTTCCAGCGATGGACCCTGCACATATTTATACAAGGCCCATCGTCCATCGGGATCGTAATCGACCAGGTCCGCGATCGGCAGAATTCTTTTGTGCTTGAGCCAAAGAGAAGTCTCGATGGTCCGAACCATCGCGCGGCGATAGCGTTCCTGACCATGAGGAATTTTGACCACCAGGGAATCAGATTGCCCCTCCAACTCCATTCGATAGGCGGTCGCACTCATACCAGATTCAAGTTTTGTTAGCTTCACTGGTGTATTGAACCCCAGCTCATGGGGCGTAGGCTCTTCACTGGGTGCGTTCTTCAATCGTCCCCGAATCAGATAACGCTTATACCAATGAAACTGACCAGTCCGCTCAAGTGTCAAAACAACGGCCCTAGCTAATTTTTTGTGAAGGCTCTGAAGCAGTGTCAGCTTGGTCTCCACCTCTTTACCGATGTAGAGCCCTCTGCCATAGATTTCATGACAGACTCTCACGTCCAGAGATCTTGGGCAGCTTTCGGTCTGGGCTTCTCGTGAAGAGAAATAAAGCTGAAAATTTTCTTTCAGCTGGCGTCTAGCTTCGGAAGAACTATATCCCTTGTCGTCGTCATTGATAATTTGGATGGGTAAACCCAGAAGAAATTTGGGCATCGGCCAATGAAATTGCGGTCGCAGGGCTACGAACCAGCCGGACGGCTGGAAGGCTCTTTGCCAAATGAGCTGGGTTCTACGCTTGCGTAGAACATCTGGCCCCGCCAACATGTAAGTTTTGATGCTTGGGTTTAGAGCCAGCAAATGTTGGTGAAACTCCCAGCCACTGACTCCTCGATTCTCTTCGATCTCTCGGAAGACTCCTTGGCTCGGAACTAAAATCTTTGGATGGTCTTTGGCCATGAGGTCCCACAGCTTAATGCGAATACCAAAATCAAGTGGCGTTTTGTGCAACGGTTTCGAGGCAGGCAAAACGATGACGGCATCAAGGCCAGCGGCGAGAGCGTTTTCAACGACGGAGAGATGGCCTAATGTGACGGGATCAAAAGTGCCTGGGTAAATCCCCACCTTTTGGACGTGCCGAAGGTCGTCCGGCTCAAGCGGTTTTGCGCTTCCCCATTGCGAAAGGACGAATGAGCTGGCCAATACCAGCATTTGAATGGATCTATAGAGCGAAGATTTCACGCCGCCTCAAGGCTGCAAGGCCTGGGCCGCACTCCAATTAGATTTACTTAGACTTGATCGCTGGCACGTTCAGGACGTCTGCGGGCGCTTCCGCCGGAGCACGGCTCATGCTTTCGCCCGATAAAACGGGTGTTTCCACCGTCGGCGCCAGCTGCATGGTCCGTACGACTGAGGCATTAAAATTCACGCCTATGCTGTCCACTAGTCGTGAAGCGTTGTTGGCCGTCTTATCTTGAGCCGGGTGCCCCACAAGAAAGTGCATGGCAAGAATGGCCATTAAAAGTATCCCACCGAAAGCCAAAAGGTTGATTCTCACGTCGACTCCCTTCGATAAGTACTAAAACTGCAAATCCCGCGCTGGGAGCGGCGGCCATGGATTTTAGTTGAGCGCATTCTGAGCGCCTAGACTTTGACGCTGTTCAGACTTTGCACGATTGGGTGTACCTGTAGAACTATTGGACGATTCGATTATAAACCGAAACTGAGTCCGGCAGACACCAAGAAGCCCTGATTGTATGAACTCCCGTTGGCAGAACGAAGAGAATCAATCAGGCCGCGGTTGAAAGTCGCTTCAAGAAGAAACTCGGTGCCCCTGGTAACCATGAATCTTCCGCCGCCGCCGATAGCGGCCATGACGTCGTAATTTTGTGTGGCCGAATCACGGTTGCTGTTCATTTCAAAGGCCGACAAAAATCCGAATTTACCATACCAGCTTTGCGCGCCAAGCGACGCCACGCGAATTTTTGCCATCATAGGAATCGCTAAGTACGTCGATCTTAGATCAACGGCTTCTGAAGATTTGGGTAACTTTACACTGCGCTCGGTTTGCAAGATCAAAAGACCGGTTTCGAGTTTTCGGGCGGGTTGACCCATTTCAAATGTCACTCCCCCTGAAATTCCAGAGCCGGATTTCGTGCTCCCGCGTGAGTATTCAAAAGAAGACACGCCCAATTGCGGATTGAGATTCAAATTGAGGTCACTTAGAGAGTTCGGAGCGGCCTCGTCCATCGACATGGTGGATGTGCTTTCTTGCGCCCAGGAGGGCTGTCCAACTGTCAAAACCGTAAACAGACCAAGGGCCCAAATCGCAGCAGATTTCATTTCAAAACCTCTCATTTCGAATTGTCTTTAATAGAATGCAACCGTGAGGCCAGCATCTGGCCAACGGCCATCAGAATGATCCCGCCACTTATGAGTGTCCCAAGGCTGAGCCCCAAAATACTCTCCCCCCGCGGGTCATCCCGAAAGGCCTCCATTATGACCCGCCCGAGGCTATGAAGGATTAGCCAAGTGCTAAATAAAAATCCCGTCGTCTTAAAGCGACGCTCCGTTAAGGTAAGGATACAAAGGACCATCAGTTCCCAGCCGGTCGCGTAGAGCTGGGTGGGATGTCTGGGGAACTCATCAAATCGAACAGCCCAGGGGAGCGCGCACACTTTTCCATAGCAACAACCATTTAAGAAACATCCCAATCGTCCAATGGCGTAGGCCAAAGAGATGGGCAATGCCGCCGTATCAGCCCAAAACCAAAAGGCCTCATTCGTCCATGAACAAAACAGTGAAGCCCCGACAAAGGCACCGATAAGCCCACCGTAGAAAACGAATCCGCCGTTCCAAACCACGAATATTTGAAGAGGATTGGCACTATAAAAAGTCCAGTCCTCGTACACGACATGCAGAAGGCGTGCTCCTAAAAAGCCGCAAATGGTAACCACAAGAGCAAAGTCAATGGCGGTGACATGGTTGAGGTGGCGGAGGCCTGCGCGTCGAATGAACCAAACGAGCGCGATGCAAACGCCCAAGCTGATCACTAGAAAATAAGTGGAAATAGAAGCGCCAAAAAGGTGCAGGTGAGGAAACACCTCTACTCCTTTCGCTTTTTCTCCTGAATAAACATCAGTAAGAGCAGCAAACAAACGCCAACGACAATGGCGGAATCCGCGATATTGAAGGCCGGATAGGACCAAGAGTCTTTGTAGTGAACATCCAAAAAGTCGATCACAAAACCAAAGCGAAGCCGGTCGATGTAATTACCTAAGGCTCCGCCAAAGATCAGAGAGAGGCTGAAAATCTGCCAACGGTCGTTGTCGGGCACGGAGCGAAGCATATGTACGATAATCACCATCGCGATGGGAGGCATCGTTAAGAAAAAAATCTTACGAAAGGTCTCTGCCGCATCCCGCAGAATACCAAACGCCGCGCCGGTGTTGCGAACATAGGTAATGTGGAAAATGTCTTGGATGACCGGAATCGACTCGCCCAGGCCAAAATTGGCGTGGACGTAAATCTTGACCATTTGGTCAAAGGCGACGATGAATCCGGCCAAGGTCGCTAAAACTAGATATTTTCTCTCAACCTTCAACTTAATGCCTCAACACACTTGGGGCAGACTCCGGGAAAATTCGCATTTCCGCCCGTTTTTTCATCATAGTGCCAGCACCGTTCACACTTGATTCCGTCGGCTTTGCCGGCTCGAATCTCCAAGTTTGTGCCTGAACTGATTTGGAACTGGGACACAATAAGGAATTCTCGCAGGGAATCCTTGTAAGCTTCAAGGGTTTTCCGAGTCGAGTCCGGGGCCACAATCTCCACCTTCGCATCTAGACTTGATCCTATGACTTTTTGGCGCCGAAGTTCCTCGAGTTCTTTGCTCACGGTCGAGCGGACTTCCAGCAATACGGCAAAATCGGCGGCCAACTTCGAATCCGTCCAATCGGCTTGACCCTTGGGAAAATCGGTCAGGAAAATGCTGTCCTTTTTCACTCCGGGGACAAAGCTGTAAGTCTCCTCTGCCAAAAATGAAGCAATTGGGGCCATGATCCCACAGAGACTCAGTACGGTGTGGTAGAGCACGGTTTGGGCTGCCCTTCTCTTGGTCCCGTTTTCTTTGCCGGTGTATAGACGATCTTTCAGAATATCCAAATAAGTGGCCGACAAATCGTGAGCGAAGAAGTTATTCAGACCGTGGTAAACCTTGTAGAACTCATATTGGTCATAGGCCGCCGTACACTTCTCAATTAGATCTTGGAGCTGATGAAGGGCCCATCGATCCAATGGCGTCATTTGAGCCAAGGGGACCTGATCCTTGCTAAAGTCGAAATCATTTAGATTTCCCAACAAGAATCGAATGGTATTGCGGAATCGTCGATAGGTGTCGGTGATTCGCGTGATCATTTCTTTGCTGATGGTTAGATCTTGGCCGTAGTCCTCATGCGAGGCCCAGATACGTAGGATTTCGGCGCCACTTTCCTTGATGATTTCTTCAGGGTCGACCGTGTTGCCGAGGCTCTTGGACATTTTGTAGCCCTTGGCATCCGTCACAAAGCCGTGGGTGATCAGAGTTTTAAACGGCTTTTTGCCTTCGCTGGCTATTGCCGACACCAGACTCGTTTGAAACCATCCGCGGTGTTGATCGGATCCTTCAAGATAAATGTCGGCTTCAAAATCGAGGCCTTCTCGCCGACTTTGGACAGCCGTATGACAAACCCCTGAGTCAAACCAAACGTCTAAAATATCGCGGCCCGGATTGAATTTCAGTCCACCGCACTCCCCGCAGCTAAGCCCCTTTGTGAACTCGGTCGTTGGATGGGAGTGATAGACTTCGATTCCTTCTCCCGATTTCTCCATCACATCGGCCAGGCGGTTCATCGCGGTTGAATCTATCAAGGGAGTCTTGCAGTCGGCGCAGTAAAACACCGGGACGGGCACGCCCCAGATGCGCTGTCGACTTAAACACCAGTCCGGTGAGTTTGACAACATGGATTGTAGGCGTTGGCTTCCCCACTTAGGAACATACTGAATCTCTTTTTCAGCGGCCTCGAGGCAGCGTTTTCGCAAAGGATACTTCTCGTCATCCATGCGGATAAACCATTGCGGGGTGGCCCGAAAGATCAACGGTGTTTTAGATCTGGGATTGTGTGGATACTGATGCTCTAGCTCGGAAACATGAACCAAACGCCCCTTGTTCTTGAGAAGTTCCACAATTTTGGGATTGGCATCCCAGATTTTTTGACCGGCAAACTCAGGCACTTCGCCGGTAAAGCGTCCAGCTTCATCGACTGGAGAGGCCACCGGCAACCCGTATTTCATCCCGACCACATAATCCTCAAGACCATGTCCAGGGGCGGTGTGAACGATTCCGCTACCAGCCTCAAGGGTCACGTGATCGCCGAGGACGATTCTGGATTCACGTTCTAAAAATGGATGATCAGCCAAAAGATTTTCAAAATCCGAACCCTTCTTAGAGGCTTCCAAAGTCCAATTGAGGCCCACTTGTTGCGCCACTGAGTCGGCCAGATCTTTCGCTAAAATTAGGATCTCTTTTCCCGTATTGTAAAAGCCGTACTCGAAATCGGCGTTGAAGGCCAACCCGTAGTTGGCCGGGAGGGTCCAGGGAGTCGTCGTCCATATTAAATAAGAAATCGGAACCTGGGGAAGTTTCACACCGGGAATGGCCTTGGCCGGAAATTTGACAAAGATCGATAGACTTTTGTGGTTACGATACTCCACCTCGGCTGCGGCCAAGGCGGTTTGTAGAGCCGGACACCAATAAACGGGCTTTTCGCCCCGATAGAAAATTCCGTTTTCAAAAATTTTCGCCAACACTCGAATTTCATCGGCCTCGTATGCGGGGTGCAGAGTGAGATAAGGGTTCTCCCAATCGGCCATAACCCCCAATCGCTGAAATTGGGTTTTTTGCTTCTCCACCCAGGTGAGCGCTTCGGTTCGGCAGAGCTTTCGAATTTCAGCATCGGACATCTCGGCCCGTTTAGCCCCGAGTTTTTTGGTTACGTTCAGCTCGATAGGCAACCCATGACAATCCCAACCCGGAATAAAGGAGGCCTTGTAACCTGCGAGATTTCGATACTTGATAACGATGTCTTTCAAAATTTTATTGAGAGCGGTCCCAACGTGAATAAATCCGTTGGCATAGGGTGGGCCATCCGGCATCACAAAGCGGCCCTTCGGGGCGGGCTTATCCATCACTTTTTGGTAGATGTGTCGTTCTTGCCACCAAGCTATGCGGGCCGGCTCATTTTGGGCGAGATTCGCCTTCATCGGAAAATCGGTTTTCGGGAGGAGGACTTTCATCCCGCCACAATTCTAAATTTTTCCACGGAAATCAAGGGAATAGCTGTCGGGCTCGCTCCATCCCCAAAGTGATCAAAAGCCGCAGGGCCTCATGCTCGTGGCTGAGGTTCAACCGGGCCCGTAATTCCCTGGCCGAGTCAAGGGATTGGCCGTCTGGCTGCCATCCGACGGGCTCACGAATCGGTTGGGGTGCTGGGGGAGCGGGAGCGGGCGGCTCAAACAACGGCTCCACCCGACCACCGTAAGGGGAAGTGCGCTTCGCCAGTGTGGGGGGCGACGGATCTTCAAATTGCTTAAGATCTTGAGCCAAGTGCTTAAGATCGGCTTTGAAGTTCTCCTGACTCACGGGTGCGTCCATTTGGGCCGAAGTCCGTCGACAGGCCTGAATGTAAAAGCTCACCATGAGGTCGGCTGAATTTGCTCTTTCTCTTACGGAGGCCGGTTGAGTTCCAAGCCACTCAATAGCCTTTACAAGAGTCTCTCTAGTGTATGCTTGAGGAGGAATGGAATGGGTAACCGCCATAACGAATGAGCGTAAGAACCCTCGGCAACAGTCGCAACTGTTTTTCTTAAAATTCCCCATTTATTTTGAGAAATTTTGAAACTCTTTGACTACCGGAAAAGCCACAAATTCATACACAGTTTATCAACAGAGTTGTCCACATTGGGGTGGCTTAAGGTGCGCCCTTGACTTCGATGGCATCGATCTTGGGATTTTCAATGGCGCCCGGGACAAATTCAATAACCACCTCAGTCCCAGTCGCGGTGATCGTGAAAGTGCGATCGTACGGGATAAACATCCCGCCCGCGGCGGCGAACAGATCAAAAGTGTTCTCGATCACCGATTGACCATTGATATTTACACCAAAGTATCTCTGGTTGGGCCCGGTCACATAGTGCTCGTTCCATTTAAGTGTGACCGCATATTTTCCAGGGGCGGGTACTGTAAATGTATAGGTAAATGGGGCTGTGGCGCCGGTCGTTGGATCTTGTCCCCACCGTAGACCTCGGTAAAGGAATGGATCAGCCGTGCCCGTGATGGGATAGGTTACCACGTCCGGATCTTCCGTATATCCACCGGAAAAACCTTGATCGGGTGCCCACGAGTTGCCGGCTGAATCGACGTAGGTTCTGGTTGAGCCCGCCACGACCCGGATGGGCGCGGCCGAGCTAAAGGTCGTCACATTTTGATTGGTGTAAAGCGTGGTGCTGTCGGATTCGTCAATGACCTCCACACGCACGCGATAGATTCCATTCGGCCAACTGGCCGTTGACGGGAAGACCGCGGAATATTCCACGGCGCTGGTACCCATAATTTGGCCCTTCAACTCTCGGAAAGATCGTGGAACGCCGGTGGCGTCGACCGCGGTAAATCGAATGGTGGCGGTGACCGTCTTGCTCGCGCTTAAAAAGGCTTTGGCCGTGTAGCTTGTGCCGATTAAGCCCGCGCTTGGACTCCGGCTGACTGAGCCCAAGCTAATAGAGGCTTTGTTCGGAAGATTCGATGGCGGCGACGGCGACGGCGACGGGGATGGTGATGGCGAGGGCGAAGCTGTCGAATTGGACGAGGCTTCGTCCATGCGTTCGCCCAGATTTTCGCTGCAATTTTGAAAGGGCAAAGCCATCGCCGTGACTACAGCTATGGCCAACCAGGGACGTGCCAATCTCATAGATCTATTTTAGCGCGGCCAAGCCTATGAAAAAATATGAAACAGATGTGTGCCTCATAATCTTGCGGCTCAAGATGAGACGACCGGGCGACTTCTGTTATTTTTGTGCTAATCTGATATGGTCATGTCCGAATTTGATAATTGGATAGAGTACTGTGAAGCCGCCATGCGCGAGGGTAAGTCTCACCTCGTCGCACAGAAAATGGAAGGCTTGGATTTCAGCAAAATTCCTCGCGCCGCAAGATTGCCCATGGCCAATTTGGGTCGGCGCGCAGGACTCTTTCAATCCGCTCTGAAAATTTTAAGACCGGCCATTTTCCTTAACAAAAATGAATTTTCTCAAGACGCCCATGAACGCGAACTGGCCGAGTATGCGGTGATTTTGGAGCGCTGTGGAGCCGTCAGCGAAGCTCTTCAATTGTTAAACCGGGTTTCAAATCCTAAGCAAGCCCCCGAGGCCATGCTTTACAAAGCCTTTTGTTTGTTTAAAACCTGGCGTTATGGCGAGGCCATTGGTGATCTCAAAAGGTATTTGCAGCTGGTTCGGGATCCCTATTCTCATTTTGTCGGCCACGTGAATTTGGCGGCGGCCTTAGTGGCCGAGTTCCAGTATCAAGAAGCGCATGAGCTATTGAGTGAATTGATCAGTCAGGCTCAAGCTTCGGGCTATGGGCGTCTAAGGGGCAACTGTTTTGAGTTGCGCTCGCAAACCCACATGCTCCAGGGGCGCTTTCATCAGGCCGAGTTTGATTTGAGCTCGGCTTATCAGATTTTCCGTCACGATCGAACTTTAGATCAGTTTTTTGTCGAGAAATGGCGCGCCGTCCTTATCGCCCTCCGCTCGAGCGATTTGGATCCACTCCAAGCGATTCAAGCTAAGGCCCGCCGTCGTCGCGACTGGGAATCTGTGCGTGAGGGCGATCTGTTTGCATGCAAGGTCAACGCTGAAGAGCCACGCCTAGCCAGGCTCTATTTTGGTACTCCTTTTTCCGCTTACCGAAATCGGATACATCGCATGTTGGAGAAAAGGCCTGAATCGGAAAGTTACATTCATGGAATTGGAAAGTCTCCTTGTTTAGATTTAGCTACGGGCGAAATCGAAGGCGGAGTCCCCATTAAGCCAGGCAAGTCATTGCATCAGGTGCTTGGTCTGTTCATGCGAGATCTCTATCGCCCCATTCGCATCGGAGAAATTTTTTCGTCTCTTTTTCCGAATGAGCATTTCAATCCTTACAGTTCGCCGGGGCGTGTACACCAGACTTTGTTTCGCTTGCGTCAGTGGCTGTCTGAAAATGACTTACCTGTTGTCATTTCCCACTCAGGCCGTGAGTATTCGGCCACAATCACGGGTCCATTCGCGGTTCGCCTATCGAGTGATCAGTCTGATTTTTCAGGTTGGTCGCCTCATTGGGTGCGGCTCGAAAAGTGTTTGGCCGACAAGAGTCATTTCACCTCGGCGGACGTTCGCGAACTTCTGGACATGAAGCATAGTACCTGCAAGCGATTTCTTAAGTGGGCCGTCGAGTCGGGTAAAGCGGTGCGATTGGGCTCGAACAATACGAGCCAGTATGAGCGCGCCCAGTCGTCAGCAGGGACCACCAAAGCGGCCTAAATGCCATTTGCACTTAGGCCAACCACCCAAGTATATTGCGGTTACACGGAGGAGTGCGAATGGACTTTAAAGAAGCCTCAGAGCGAGTGACGCAGCTTAAAAAGCGACCTGACAATGACACACTATTAAAGCTTTACGGACTCTTTAAGCAGGCCAGCGAAGGTGACGTAAAGGGACAGCGGCCCGGCATTATCGATTTTAAGGGGCGCGCCAAATACGACGCTTGGAAGAGTCGCGCCGGTATGAGTACGGACGAAGCGCGCACCCAGTACGTCCGCCTCGTCCAAGATCTGGTCGCGCGCGATTAGTGTCCGACGAGATCGGCGCGGTCAACTCGAAACCAGAGATCAAAAATAAGATCTAAATTTCCGTCTTCGTAGCCGATGACGGACTTCATTTTTGTTTCGTTCCCGTGCGGATCAAATTCGGCGTAATCGCTGCTGTAATCCAGATCGATGTATGAGATTCCCTCCGATTGGAGCGAAGCCAACTCACTCGGCTGCGCAACGCCATCAAAGTTGGAGTCCAGCCAGAGACGCAATCGATCAAAGACGGCATCGGCCCGGGTGATATAGCCGTCGGGCCGAGCTAAGCGAACCCTACCGTCAGCAGAGCGGCCATCATATTTGGCTAAGGCTTCGTAGCCATTGTCTGCAAAGCGACGGTCGGGACCCAAGGTGCTATCTCCGAAGAGCTCGTCGATACCATTCACTTGTCCAATTCGATTCGGTAAGCTTAAAAGTCGATACTCCAAATTGGTGAACCACGAGATTTTGACAGCCTTGTGTCGATTCAACGAGCCCAGAAGATCAAAGAAGACGCCATTTTCTCGCGAGGATAAGGCGATGGCCTGCGGATTTTCAGGGTCTGAGGACACATGCACAACCAGAGGCGATTTCATTTTGTCGCAATTGTCGTCGGCGGCCTCAGCCGGAACACTTTCGTCATTGTTGCGAGCATAGAGCAGGCTAACGACTCCCTTTACGGCGGGCGTACTGACACCATCAATAATGATTTCAACCGATCTCCATTTGCCAGAGGCCGGGACCAGTGGTGGACAAATCTGTTTTGCATCCGCGAGCGTAAAGGTTCTTTTGTCGACGATACTTTGAATCACTTTGGCGTCGCTGGTGCAAATTTTCCCGTCGAGTGCCAGAACAATGGGCTTGCCGGCGGCGATGGCCCCCTTGTAGTTGGGCTGGTCTTTCGACAGTCGATCCGAACAGATAAGCGTTAAATCGACTTCGTCATTGGTGCCATCGGGCTGTTTGACCGTACCGGCTCCGGGATCGGTGCCGGGTGGCTGGTTCACCACGCCATCGCCATCGTCGCCCTGACCTGGCTGGCTGACCACGCCGCTTCCTTCATTATTCTGGATTCCGTTGCCGATGCCGGTTTGCCTAAGGGCCCCGGCGGCTTCATTACCCATTACAGATTTGGATAGGGCCGCCTGTTTGCTGGTGAACTTGGTTGAGTTACAACCGAGATTCAAGAACGCGAGAGCACCTGCCCCGCAGAGCAGTAAAGTGATCCTGGACATGAACTTCCCCCCGAACTTATGTAAAATTCGTTAGTCGTTGCGCACGTCCAGATCACGATTCATCTAGCGCATTTTCTCTAGTCTACTTCAAAAACCCGTCCCGAAATGAATTATATCTTCGGGCTTATCACAGGTTCGGGCCGATCACTAATCCGCGTAGTCGCGGGCGTTGATGCCGTACTTCTCGATCTTTCGAAGTAGAGTCTTCTTTGGGATATTGGCGTGCAAGGCCGTCTGATTGATACGCCCTTTAAACATTTTGAGGGCTTTAATGATGAACTCTCGTTCAAAAGCCTCTTTATGTTTATTGAAGTCCAAATTTTCGCCAGAGATTTTAATCAGCTCCTCGCCCAGATCGCTTTCGGCATGGTCTTCTTGCAAATCCAGCTCCGCCACGGCTTCGGATCCAGCGGCTAGGCTTTCTTCCCGGGCCCGCATTTCGGCGGCGGAGAGTTCAGTTCCTGTCGCCATCAAGATCGACTCCGGCAGAGAGCTGACCTGAAGCATATTGGACTCCTCTAGGATAAACGCATGCTCGATAATATTCTCGAGTTCGCGAATATTTCCGGGCCAATCGTACTTCTTAAGGACGTTCATACCTTCGTTCGAAACTCCGATGATCTTTTTGCCCTGAGCCTTGTTGAACTTTTGAACAAAGAGATTTACCAGGTGATGAATGTCGGCTCGTCTCTCAGATAGAGAAGGCAAGTTGATCGGCATCACATTCAATCGGTAGTAGAGATCCTCGCGGAAGGTGGACTTTTTGATCATCTCCTCCAAAGGCCTATTCGTGGCCGCGATGATCCGCACATTCGATTCAATCTCCCGATTAGCCCCGACCGGAGTAAAGCACTTCTCTTGCAACACGCGCAGAAGCTTCACCTGCATCATGACGGGCAAATCGCCAATCTCATCTAAGAAGAGGGTGCCCCCTTCGGCGTATTGAAATTTTCCAATCTTGCGTTGATCGGCTCCGGTGAAGGCGCCTTTTTCATGACCAAACAATTCACTCTCAAAAAGATTTTCAGGTATGGCCGAGCAATTGAGTGCCACGAACTTGCCATCTTTGAAGGAAGAGTTGGAGTGAATGGCTCGGGCGACCAGTTCTTTGCCCGTTCCAGAGGCCCCTCGGATCAAAACCGGGGTGTCCACCTTCGACAACCGCATAATCACACTGAACACTTTCTTCATTTGCGAGGTGTGACCAATGATCTCTCGACCGGGTTCGACCTGCATGGGGAATGAGGCCGTGGCCTGCGATATCAGGCTAAAGGCATTGATCGCTCGGTCGACCATGTTGACTAGGTCTTCACTCTTAATCGGCTTTGATACGTAGTTAAAAGCCCCTTCCTTAACAGCTCGGACGGCATCGTCGATGTTGGCATAGGCCGTTAAAATCAAAACAATGATTGATGGATCATGTTCTTTAATGATCTTTAGGGCCTCCAAGCCCGTCAGTCGAGGCATGTCCACATCGAGAAGGACTATATTGTAGGTTTTGGACTTGATCTTTTCGACCGCATTGACTCCGTCAAAGGCCTCATCGACTTCGAAGCGGCCGGTGGCAGCGAGAGCCGAGGCCACGCTGAGCCTAAGACCAGCGTCATCGTCACAGACTAAAACTTTAAACATGAAGTCCTCCTTCACTTTCCATTTCTTCTCTAATTTCGGTTTCTTGCAATTCATCCTCCGCACCCAGGTCAAGGGGAAGACGAACGGTAAATGTGGATCCGCGCTCAAGTTCGCTTTCCACTTCAATACGACCTTGGTGAAGTTCAACAAAATACTTCGCTAGATACAAGCCCAAACCATTGCCGACCGTGTTGGTTCGGCTATTGCGGGCGCGGAAGAAGCGATCAAAAATATTGGCCTGTTCTTCCTCTGGAATGCCGCGTCCCTGATCGGCCACCTGAATCACAATTTCGCCATCCTGTTCCTCTGAAGAAACCAGAATCTTGGTGTTGTCGGGTGAATATTTGATGGCGTTTTCAATCAAATTCGAGAAAACAGTTTTGATAAGGTTCTCATCGACTTTAATGCTAAACAGAGGCTCTTGTTCGGCGACGATTTCAATATTCTTGCGATTGGCTAAGAACAAGTGTTTAGCAATGCAGTCGCGCAAGATCTGGTTAATGTCCCGGCTCCGCAGTTGCAGTTTGAGTTCCTTACTTTCAATTCGCGACAAAGACAGAATCGACGCGATAAAATCTGTCAGCTCCTCACTGGACTCTGAAATCGTATCGAGCGCCTTTTGTTGGTTGTCGTTCAGGCGGGGGGCTTCTTGTCGGATCATTTCGGCCATGCCCTGAATCCGCGCGAGGGGTGTTTTCAAATCATGGGACATCATACGTAGGAAGTTGCTCTTCAATTCTTCGACTTGTGTGAGCAGTCGGTTCTTTTGATAGTACTCCCAGCTTCGTCGATTTTCCACAATCAGGCGATAAGGAATCACAAAGTAATAGCAGATAAATACCGCCACCAAGGGGTGAGCCACCGGTACGACCCAGCCTAGAGCGGCAAACATAGCCAAACTGAAGAGAAGATAACTTCCTAAAGAAACCGCGAGCAACATCAACCCTTGCGCGGGTCGAACGTAAAGCACGATGTAAATCGTAAGGAGTGAAATTATAAAAGTCAGGGCCATACGGACCCAATCCGGAGTGAAGCGAGGCGCCTGGTTTAAGATCAACGTATCCAGCGCGTTGGCATTCATCTCCAGCTGGCTCAGCGCTAAGAGATCTTTTGAAAGTGGAGTGGTCACGTAGTCGGCGGCGGACTCCAGCGTGTCCCGACCGATCAAAACAATCTTGCCTTCGATCATCCTGGGATCCACGTCGCCTTCAATCAAGTCTTTGAATTTGATGGTCGGATAGCTTCCCTTTTTACGATAGCGAATCAAAACTTGTGTCGAATCTAGAAATTGGAAGGCTCCTTGGTAATCCGCAACGGCTCGAACGCCGTTGTAGGCCGCGGCCAACGTCGGATGCAAAGTGAAATGGTCTTCGTAAGTGAGAATTAGTCTTCGGGTGACGCCGTCTTTGGCCAAGACGGTGCGATCGGCGGTTTTTGGTGCCGCTTCGACTGGTAGGTTTTCGAACGGTGCAGGTAGGGGATCAAATCGGGCCACCCCCGTGCTCGGCAAATCGTTTTTTCCGAACTGAATGGGAAGTCGAGCGGCCACTTCGGCCAACATAGACAAGTCATCGTAGGACCCTTGGATCTGGGCGGGGTTAATCAGGGTGACGACCTGAGCGGGTTTGGCCTGGGCAATCTTTTGAAGAACAAGAGCCCAATCAAGGGCTTCGGGTTCTCTTTTGAGCGACTTCATGGTTTCGTGTTCGATACTCAACAAAACAATTTGCCCCGAAGTCGCTGGCTTCGGGCTCAGCTGCATGCGCCAGTCGTAGGAGGTGTACTCCAGCAGATCCAGTTTGAAGGGATAAAGTAGAACTGTAATTAAGGTCGCAAACAGAAGCCTCACTCCGTGATGCATCCATTTGTTTTTGGTCCAGCTTTCCAGCCGGTTAACCGCCATGGCTCGCTCCTTGAGCTAGGGACTAACTTGCCGAAACTACGTAAAGCAAAGGAGGCGCCAAGGCTTCGGTCCCCAACTCGAACCTACAGTGTCAGAGTGACACCGGTATGCCAAGGTCGCGGCGGCGTTCTCACTTTTTTTCATACATGTTAAGTGCTCTGGCAGCTGTCCAGAGTGTGGAGGCCTGTCTCGAATTGAGAATTAGGCCTCATCTCCCTCAATGAAGGGCGCGGGCGGAGGATTTTTAGAATCCTGTCCTGGTGAGGGTAAACCCTCTGGCGAAGCTGCGGGGCCACTGGCGTCGGGTGCGGGGGCCGGCGCTTCGGCCTTGGCCACTTCGTAGATAAAAAGCAGTGTTCGGGTAAAAGCGATGGTGGATTGTCCCCCGCCTTTTTCAAGCACGGAGAGTTTAAAAATAATAAGACCATTGGTCGTTTTGTAGATGGCCAAAGTGTCATCTTTGCCGCCGGCCTTGACCTTGCGAGCGCCATCCGTCGCCATTGGTGTGTTGAGCAGTTCGAGTAAAGAGGGCGCCTGGCGGTCTGGCGATACAGCTTCTATTTTGTTCTCGATGCTTTTGTCTTTTACGGTGAATAGGGCTCGCGTTGAAAACAAACGAGCTCCGCTTCCACCGCGGGCCAATTGAGCCGCAGGATCCTTAATCTCGAAGTCGGTGTTAATCTCGACCTGCCGGCCGGTGTCTGTGTCGTTCGCAATGACACCTTCAATTTGTGAATCCGAATTTTTAAGAACGCCATTGCTTCCCGCTGAGACCGGGGATACGGCAATTCCAGCCACATCGGTTGAATTTTTGCCGGCGGTGGCGATGTACTGAAAATGCGAGACCACAGATTTAAGCGTGTAGCGACCAGCCTCAAGCTGTTTGAGTTCAGTGGCCTGGGCGAGGGGTTCGTTCAGCTTGGCATTGATCGCGGAAAGTTGCTTTGATTTCTCTTTGGCCTCGGGACTACCGGGTAAGGGCGATCCAGGTTGGCCACCCTTGCCTTTTTGAGCCGCAGTACCTGGCTTGGCCTTTTTAACTCCAGTTTTGTGGTTGCGTTTGCCGTCGCCGCAGCCAATGGACATGAATATAACGGCCAGTAGAAGAATCGAAACGATTCCAAACATTTTACCTTTCAGTCGCATAGTCATGTCCTCCTGGCACCATATAGATACAAGCCAAATGCCAGCCCAGGTCCGAAATAGACGGTCCCCATGGATGGGCGGCCCTGCCAGGGCCCAAAATTGTTAGCCAGCGATTAATATGTAGGATCTTCCTGCCCTGCACTCGGGCATGTGCAATTCGTCTTTCTCGTTTATCAACCCGTCGTGAGGAGTCCCCATGACCTATAAACCGACCTTCTTGCATGCGATCGTGTTTTGCCTCTTTTTGAATTCGCTTACGGGAGCTGCCTTACCGGCAAGGAGCGGTGATCCATCCGAGCCGACCTGTGAACTTCGCCTGACGAAAAGGGCCTTAGAAGGCCTCAGCCATCCGTTTCTGAGAACCGTTCGGTTTTTGTCCCAGGCTTTTTCAAAAATTGAGGTTCAGGTGCAGTGGCCTGCCGATCTGTCTTCCAATCGGGTACTAAAAGTTTGGCAGTACCGGTCCTTGTCCCCCTACTTTTCAATCCCACCTTCTTCAGATTCTGAGCATGTGATTTCGATAACCTCAAAAACAGACATAGGAACTTTTGAAGATCAATTTTCGATCGTCAAAGAGCAGGGGGAAACGACTCCTGCGACCTTGATTGAGTTTAGGGTCGATTCAACCAAATCAAAGATAAGCACGGATTCGCATGTTAAACTGCTGCATTTGCTGTTGGCGACGGTCCTGGCGCCTCATTCGAGGGAACTCGTTCTTCGGGCCATGGTCTTTCGGAGAGGACTCGGCCGATCGCTCTTCGGACAAATTGACCGACTGATCTTGAACCACTCCGACCCTGAGTTTATCATCCGAGCCTTGAAAATAGGCGAACTGGATTTTTTATTGAGCACATTTCCAATCTTCTATTCCGAAATCACTCTCAATAGAGTCGAACATGAATGGATCGGCCCCGGTTACATCTTTGAAATCAGGTACGACATGGATCCCCATCTCTTCGAACCTTAAATTTTTTAAGTGGGTATGTGAGGCGGATAGTCCCATCTTTGTCGCTGTGGTTATCAGCAAAAACCCGTAATTTTCTTTGGAGCTCCTGTTGGTCTTCCGGAGGTAAGATAGTGACGAAGTACATAAACCGCATGAAACGCCAAATGCCATCGGGCTTGAGTTCTATCTGCAATCGAATTTCTTCCAACTGGTCCACTGGAGCAAACCCTTGTGCGCAAGTGAAGATCTGATTCAATCCTTCGACCGTAGCCACCCGTCCATCGCCGCGCTGAACCTGACTGCGAAACGGGAAGCGGCGATCGGTGAAATCCAGACAGATTTTCTGAATATCGACCATCAGCGGATCGCTGGCCTTACTTCCCATCACGGCGGAAAATGTGCCGCCTGGCCGTAGCACTCTTGCGACCTCCGCCACTACGGGCTCCAGCGGCATCATCAGCATAAAGGCCATATGGCAGACCACATGATCCACCGATTGATTGGCGAACGGAAGCCGATGGGCCATGCACTCAATAAACTCCACACCGTTAAGTTCTTTGTTCGACCTTGCGAGATTCAGTTCCTCGATCGACATATCGGCGCCCCAGATTTGGGCCTTGGGGGCGGCCTTTCTTAAGAAAGGTATCAAGTGCCCATTGCCGCAGGCCAGATCCACAATGGTGCATGGTTCGGCGCCAATCACTTCCTTTGCCAAGTGGGAATATGAACACAATCCATTCGAATCGCGGTAGGGCGCCAAGGTTTCTGGCGTCATGCCAGGGCGATCCCGATGAGCGGCTTGCAGATGCTGTATCCAATCTTCGGGGGTTGGAGTTTCACCCTTAGAAACTTTACGAAGCCACTCGGTCATTAGACTTTCGGGGGGAGTTTAACTCCCGCCTCTCGCATTTCGCCCTTTAAGCCCCACATACGGGTCAGCAAGCTCGGCGCGTGTGAACCCACCCACGCCACAACCAGAAATTTGATGATCCGTCCTACCATCACCACGGCCGAGATTTCGAGTACGGGTACATCGGCCATTGCCGCCAAAATAACAACGGGCTGATTCATAATAGGCGAGATCGCAATTAAGAACACCAACACCAAGCCATATTGATCAAAGAATCGATCGGTCATAATCCATGTGGTGGTTTGATTCAGGCCAGGAGCGAAATGGAGAATCCAAGGCAGTCCGTGTTCATGGACCAGAAGAGCCAAGACCACGGCCCCCAATGTTGAGCCGATCGCGACCAAGACTCCCATACTGAGCCATCTTTTGGGGGCCAGCATCGAAGAGGAAATCAAAATTCCATCTGTGGGGATAATCAAAACAAAGTTGTCGACAAAGGCAATCAAAGCCACAAGGCCCGGATACCACGGCCTGTCTACGAAGCGCTGCAAGCTTTTAACTTGGCGCTGCACAATTTCATGGACTTTGTCGCTGATTTTCACTTCGAGCCACATACCAAGAGCTGAGGCCAGCTGTCATGAGAATAAAGGCAATCACCAGCAAAGACGCCCACCCAGGTACTTTGTAAAAGTCGCTGACCAACATTTTAAGTCCTACAAAGCCCAACACGGCGGCCAGGCCCGGTTTCAAATAGCGGAGCTCTGCCACTTGCTCTGCCAATACGAAATAGAGGGCCCGAAGGCCGAGTACAGCTAAAATATTCGAGGCAAAAGCAATAAAGGCGTCATCGGTCACGGCCAAAACGGCCGGGATAGAGTCCACCGCAAAAATCAAGTCGGTGATTTCCACTACGATGAGGGCCAGGAACAAGGGGGTAGCGAGAAGCACACCATTTTGTCTCGTGAAAAAATGTCCCGAAGAGGAATCGTCCGTCGTGGGTAGCCACCGCTTTAGCCGAGCGACCATCGGGCTATCCAAAACCGACTTCGTTTCGTCCGTACCGCGTAGAAGTTTAACCGCCGTGATCAGAAGAATTCCACCGAACACATACATTAACCAATGGAACTGTTGCAGCAGCTGCGCGCCTACCAGAATCAAAACTCCGCGCATGATGACGGCGCCGAGCACTCCATAAAAGAGAATTCGATGTTGGTGTTTGGCATCGACTCGGAAAGCCTGAAAAATAAGAAGTATAACGAAGATGTTGTCGAGGCTCAGGGTTTTTTCGACCACGTAACCGGTCAGGTATTCGGTTGCGAGTCGGGAGCCATAAGACCAATGAATGTAGCCACCAAACAAAAGTGCCACGCTGATCCAAGCTAGCGTCTCATAGATAGCGAAGCGAGAGCCCTTCTTATGGCGAACAAAATGAAACAGGCCTAGGTCGATTACGAGCAGAATGATCACGCTCAGAGTGAAAGTCCACCAAAGCCAAACGGGTGCTTGTGTCGTCGAAAGTAATTTTTCAAACATAGAACCTCAGTCTACTCGAATTGATACCAATTGGAAAATCGATATTAGAATACGAACACTTCGTTTTTTACGAACGAGATTTATTTGGGTTCAAGTGGAAGGAGGCCATCAATCGAGCGGCCACGGGATTTTCGATTTTCCGTTGGGCGGAAACCAACCAGATTTCTTCGAAAACGCCGGCCAGACGTCCTATTTTGTGTAGGATCTCATTCTCGGGTGCTTTAACCTCTGATAGCGGTGCCATTCCGATTCCATCGGAGGCCATCAAACGTTGCAGGCTTGTGTCTTGCGTTTCGGCCGCGACGACGATGGGGAGATTCTTGAGCTTAAAATAGTGATTCAAGTCTTGGCGAAGTTTGCTATGGATTGTGGGTAGGACGAAAGGTTGCCCAGACAGAGACTTTGGAAAATCCTTCTTCAGACCGCGAAAGCGGCTAGACCCGAACACGGCCACATTAATCTTGGCCACCGATCGGGCATAAATTTGCGTGGTTCCACCGGACAGTGGTGGGTAGTTCGATAAAATCAAATCGAGCCGGTGCGCGCTGAGTTCGCGCAAGAGTTCATCTCCTTTACCCTCTAGGATGGAAACCGTGCACGGGGCCGCTTTCAAAGCGGCCGAGACGAGCGCGAGGGTGACCGACTTGGGCACTCCGTCCAAAGCGCCCACTTGCAAATGGACTTGATTGGCGACCGGTCGATCCTGCAAAACCTCCTGCATCTCGTCACCGAGTCGAAAGATTTCATTGGCGTAATTGAGGGCGGACGCTCCGGCCTCAGTTAAAATCATTTTCCGATTGCGCCTTTCAAACAGGGGCTTTCCTAGAACGTCCTCCAGCTGTTTGAGCTGGGTGCTGAGCGTGGGTTGACCCAGGCGAAGCTTTTCCGCCGCGCGAGCAATACCGCCTTCTTCGGCTATCACCTTGAAATAAAGTAAGTGGTGGTAGTTGAGCCAACGCACATGATCACCTATTGAGATCCAGTTTAAATTCGCTTAAAACAAACAGTCTGATCGAACTTATCGTATTTTAAAAAGGTTCGGTCAAGCGTATACTGTGTCCGTCTCTAGAAGGAGGACTTTATGGCCCTGATAAGGCGTTTTGGATTGTTCATCATGGTGAATCTGTTGGTCATGTTCACCATCACTATTGTTTTAAATCTGTTGGGCGTGGGTCCCTATCTCTCCGCTCAAGGATTAGATTACTCGGCCCTGATGATCTTCTGTTTGGTCTGGGGTATGGGCGGAGCCTTCATCTCTCTCGCGATCTCGCGTTGGATGGCAAAGAAAGCCATGGGAGTTCAGGTCATATCACCCGACGTTTCGGACTCCGGTCTTCGCCAGCTGGTTGAAACCGTTCACAGTCTTGCCAGATCTGCAGGCCTTCGTGAAATGCCGGAAGTAGGAATTTACGATTCGCCAGACATCAATGCTTTTGCAACGGGACCCAGCCGGAACAAGTCGCTAGTGGCCGTGTCGACGGGTTTATTGCACCGAATGAATCCTGATCAAGTGCGCGGAGTTTTGGGCCATGAGGTCGCGCATATTGCAAACGGTGATATGGTGACGATGACCTTGATACAAGGTGTGGTCAATGCCTTCGTCATGTTCTTGGCGCGGGCCATTGCCTTTGCCATCACTTCCAGCCGTGGGAGCGATGACCGCGAGTCGAGCGGTGGCGGAATGTCCTATTTCCTAGTTACGATGGCACTTGAGATGGTGTTTATGATTTTCGGTTCCATGGTCGTGGCCTGGTTTTCACGCTATCGGGAATTTCGGGCGGACGCGGGTGGAGCCCGACTGGCCGGCCGAGATAGCATGGTGAATGCTCTGGAAGGTTTGAAGCGCGCTTTTGATCCAGATATGCCAGAGGAACAGACGGCGATTGCGTCTTTGAAAATTAGTGGTCGCCCCAGTCGTTTCCTAGCGCTCTTTTCGACCCACCCGCCACTTGAACAGCGGATCGAGCGTCTGCGCATAGGTGCCGTTGGTTAAAGATTGATTCCGAAGATTCGAAATGCCCGGCGCTGATCAAATCAGCGCCGGTTCTTTTTAGGTTCTTATCGTAATTCAACTTCAAAGGTGGCGCGGCAGCCCCGGCTGACCCACACTCCGTTACGAGTCATGCCAAACGTTCGGCCCAGCACACAAGGTGCGGACGAATGTACCTGCAAAACTCTCATTCTTCGCGGTTCGCCTGAAGTCCGACATTCGACTTGAAAATAACCGATGCTGTCGCAGCGAATTTGTTCGAAGGAGCCGCCCCAATCGCCGCCTCCACCGTGGCGCACGAGCTCAACAGCTACTCGACGCACTTTGAAGTTTCCATTGAGATCCATTTGCCAAGCCCCACGGGAATCCCGCGCATCGTTGAAGAAACTGACACGGTCAAATGAACGAGGAGAGTTGTCATTGAAATCGCCCATGTTGACTCTTTCATCCCGTGATCGCCAAGTTCCCACTTGGAGACTGGCGGTTCCTCGACCTTGCCGAGTTTTAGCCACCAAGACCGCCGAGCGCAATTCATAATCGTCGGGATTGATTCGATGCTGGCGTTGGAGTTCGCGTTTCAAAAACAAAGCCGAGTTGCCTGAAAATTCTGCATCTCGGTATTCGATCTGAAATCGCTCGGCGAAGGCCGAAGTTCCAGCCAACAAGAAAGCGGCGCTGATGCATGCTAAGACTGTTCTCATTTTTCCCCCTTTAAATGTTTCGCTAAACGAAAAGTATTTCGTCACAGGCAAGTAGTAAGCACAAGCGATGCCAAAGGCTCCGGTGTATTAGGAGCGACTCAATCGAATAGAGAGAAGTCTTGGGCGCAATTCGAACCGGACGGCGCGACGAATTTGTAACATAAAGCTTTTAGGAGGGTAGAGGTGGGGGGCTTCCGGGCGCAGGAAGCGCCTGCTTAGTTTCCACATAGAGAGTGCGTGTCGGAAAGGCAAAATCAATTCCTTCAGCCTCAAATTTTCGAAAAATCTGAAGCAATATATTCTCCTGCGCATCCATATAAAAATTGAAATCGGGATCGGAGACAAAAAAGACCAGTTCAAAGTCCAAAGAAGAATCCCCGTAGCGACAAAAATGACAGCGATCAAAGCGAACTTTGTGCTGAGACTCACAAATAGGTTTCACCCAACCCGGGATCGCCTTCAGCTTTTCAGCGGAGGTCCCGTAAACGACCCCAAACGATTGGACAACCCGTCGTTCATACATCTTTTTGAAGTTGCGAATCCGACTTTCCAACAAATCTTTGTTAGAAAAAACCAATTCTTCTCCCGAAAGACTTTGCACACGGGTGGTTTTAATTCCTATATTTTTGACCGTCCCCTTTTCTTCTCCAACGACAATGAAGTCGCCCAATACAAAGGGCTTATCGAGGACGATTGAAAGCGAGGCCAGAAGATCGCCCAAGACATTTTGGGCCGCCAGTGCCACCGCAATACCGCCCACACCCAAACCGGCCAGCAGCGCTCCAATGTCTATGCCCAAGTTACTCAGGCCGAGGAGCACAACCGTGATGATAAAAGCCATTTGAACCGCAAAATAGAGAAGGCCAATGACTGATGCGCTCGACGCTTGCTCCTCAATTTTCTTTTGCAAAACTCGCTCGCGCCAAAAGCGAATTCCCGCAAAGCCCCACATGACAATTTGAATAAGTGTGGCAACCACCACCACCGAACGGAGGCCTGTGTGACCCCGAACTCCGGCGCTCATCATGGGTAAAACCAAATAGAGTAGCCAAATAAAAACGACAGAACTCTTCAGGCGTCCCAAATTTTCAACCAGAAAGTCATCCCATTGGACCGAGGTTTTTTGAGCAAGTTCAAGTAAGCGGAGCTCAAGACCTTTCAACAATAGCTAGAGAACTCCAGTTAAGACGAACGCCACCAGAATGGCCGCAATCCAACTACCGGATCCGCCGCCGGAGACCCAAATGCGAATCATATCCCAATCTAAATTC
>JBFWON010000068.1:0-23122 GCA_050250515.1 Bdellovibrionales bacterium
CGAACGCTCAAACCCACCGCATCGATCCCTTTTCGTCGGAGGTCCTCCGTCAGCTCCCCATTCCCCGCATTGAGATCTAGCACTCGCTTTCCTGCCAAATAGGCCGGCGATAAAAAGCTGCGTAGATAATAGGACAATTCGTTAAGAAAAAAGAGATCGTAACTGGAAGGATGATAGGCCGCCAATTCCCACACATTGGCTTCGAGACTCGTTGGTCTTATTAAAGCCCTCGTTCGAGAATGCCACAGGCCCGTCCCAATAAGCACCTTTTCACAAAGCGTACGAGCCTTCGACGGCACCCATGGCGGACTCGCCGCTATTGAAGGACTCGAGCTGACGATGAACGCAAGAAAAACAGATGTGATCAACGACAGAGATCCACCTCCTGTAGGTCGATCTCAGCAAATCCTATGCCCTTGCTAGCGAATAAGGACTAGCCATTCCCTATGATTTTGGAAAACCGAAACATCCTACCCCTCCTTTTCGAGAAGAGGGAACAATTGAATTGTCAGAGCGTAGACTTCGTCTGGCGTGCCGGAAGAAGCGAGCTTCGCCACTTGCCGTTGAAAGTCGCGAATCAAAGTTTTTAACTCGCCCACCAGCGCCCGGTCGACAGCAAATGTTTGGGAGGAAAATTCCCGTTCATCGACCGACACTTCCTCGAGGGCCACACCCGCCTTGGTGAGCAATTGGCGATGATGCTCACGCACCTGCCGAGAAGGTGGACCACTGGGCAATTCCAAGTCGCGATGAGTCTGTCGCCACTTTTCCTCATCAACCAAAAGCAAACCACACTCGACCAAGCGGGCAATCGCCTCCCGCACCAATTCGACGGGAAGATCCAAACGCGATCCGATCCAAATAGGATCCGCTTTGAATCCTTTGATCTCCACCAACTCCAAGATCGCTAAGTGGTACCAATCTCGAATGATCGCAAACTTTTCCGAGGGCATCTGGTTCAGCTTTTGTGCGGCGATCTTGGCCAATTCCGCACTCGCCTGCTGCTTGGCCACCCGACTGCGCGCATGTTGAGCCTCGACCAAGGCCAAAAACAAACGACGATCATCTTCCCGAAGCTGGATTTTGTCGGCAATAACTTCGGCCTTGGCCACCGAAATTCCGCATAAACCCCGTAAGTTTTGTGACAATTTGGAAGCGGGCATTCCTAAGTCGCGAGCGAAGGCTCGAAGCGAATAGTTGGGATTCCGGCTACGCCGGTTTCGGAACTCGTCCAGTAAAAAATCCTGGTACTGTACCCCCATGGCTAGAGAACGTATCACGCCTCAGTCGGAAAACGCAAATTTCTCAGAAGGCGGGAATCAAGAGTGGCTGAAGCGATAACGGTGGTTCCGCATCCCATAGACTAAGAACATATCCACCTCCACCACTGCCTGTCGGTTTGGCAGCGACAGCTCCGGCCTCGCGCAACTGACGAATATGCAGGGCTAGATCACCGTGGCAAAGGCCCCATTCCTCAAAGCATCCGCCCGCCAGTTCAAGTGCGACTTTAAGTGATTCAAATCCGACAGATTCTGACTTACGCAGTGCTTGATCTGCCAGATCCACCGCGTCTCTCATCTGCAGGTCTAGTTTTTCAGCCTTACTCTTATCGGTTAGGAAGAGTTGTTTAACTTTCGCGACACACTCCGAGGTCATTCCTCTTTGTCCGCTGTAGGACAAATAAAGACGAGGACTCCACGCACACTCTAAGGGCTGCGGCTTTTGTCCACGAACAAATCGAACACCCTGTGCCGAAAGCGATACGGCGAGATCGACGCCTGAGCTCTCCCCATGAAACAAATCCTCAAGCCCACGGGCAAACTCATAAATTTCTGCTTCCTGAACAAACCCCTGCGCACAACACCAGCGGGCCACAGCGCCGCACAAAGCAGCCGAAGCCCCAAGGCCGGTGCCGACAGGAAGCGTGCTATCCAGATTGAAATGCCCTTGCAAGGGAGACGTGATGTGAAGCCTCGCCATGGCATTTTCCAGAACCCCAAAAAACAAAAGCTTAAGATCTGCACCGTGCTCGCCCGAAAACTCCACATCAAAAGAATCTTGTCGCGGAGTGAAAGACAACTGGAGCGAGCGGCTGCGAAGAGGAAAAGCCAAAGCGGCCGAACCCCGCAAAACCGCATGTTCTCCAGCCAAAATCCATTTGCCGTAGGTCTCTGTGGAAAATTCCGAAAGGGATAGGCTCATATCAATTCCAACTCTTTAAATAGTTCCAACCTGCCAACCAAGAAGCGGCCTGAGAGATTTGCTCTTCTCGCAAAAGCAAATGCACATTCGCACCGGCATCCATCGTCACCAATGGCCCATCATTCTCGTGCAGCCAAATCTGACGGCACTTATCGAGTACTTCCAAAGTGCCTTTACTCATGTATCCAAAGGCGGGCCGTGAGGTTTCAAACAACGCGTGCATATCCCAGAATTCCGCCCAGCAGATTTCATAGGAAGATCGCCAGTCTGAGGTCGCGAGTGATTTTTTCAAATCTTCGAGACGACTCTTCGCTCGTTCAGGCCTTCCCTGCCACAATAAGCTGCTCGAAATTTTTTGATGGGCTTCACTCGAAGAGACCGACTTCTTCCGATCATCCACCACAACCACAGCATGCGCGAGCTGAAGGTCAAGGTCCCAGGCTTCGGCGCCTTCATCACCCCACTCGGCCCAAGGGGAAAAAAACGATCGGCAAGAGGATCCAGATCCTTGGCGGCTAAGGGACGACAGCTCAACTGGAGGACATTTCAAATTCGGATTCAGGGATTTAGCCATTTCATAAGTGGCCAGGGTCAACGCCGCAAAACTTGAGGCCGAACTCGCCAATCCACAATCGGGAGGAAAATCGTTAGCCGAACGAACCCGGTGGTGACCACCTAAATTCCAGTGGCGCTTCAATTGGTAGAAATGAGACAAGAACTTTTTCCGCCCACCTTCTGAGAGTTTCAATTCAGGAAACCCACTCAGAGGCTCCCAAACATCCGTGGTGGCATCAATAGCCTCGATGGTCACAAAAGATCGCAAATGGTTTAAGGTCAACGACAAAGAAGGATTGGCTGGACGATTGCCCCCAAGTGGAGATTTGCCCATGTACTTGATCAGGGCGATGTTGCTAGGAGCAGAGGCCTCAAATACCACTTTCACTCTCTCTTTCACCAAAAGTCAGCTTCATCTCCAGACCGCGGCTCAAATCAGAATGTGTGGCCACCAAATTCAACCTTTGCTTACGCACGAAGGCGTGCATCTTTTCCTTTTCCTCCATCGGATAAAGAAAAAGAACCGTATCCGCACCCAATGCGCCACAGCCTTTGGCGACCAAACACCAGGGTTGTTCTTCAAACAATCGAATCAATGTCAAAGCCGCCGGGGCTTGTAGAGAGAATTCCTTCAGCGAATTGGTAAACTGCTTCAATCGACCGACAAATACTTCGGAGCTCGCGGAACCAAAGGCCTCGACGGCGGCCAGGGCCGGCCGATTCAAAAGGCTCATAGCGGCGCGATCCACCTGCATAAGGTGCTCATGGGTGGCGATCTTTTGATGAGTACGTACAATGCCAAAGCCCATCTCCTGATAAGGCCATGGCCGACAGCTTGTTTCCAAGCTTGCGACATTGACATAAGCAACATCGCCCGTCAGCTGCGCCAGTACGTCCGCGCCACTGCCCCGATTCTGGGTCAGGGCCTGATGGTCTCTCCAAAGCGCCTGGTAATCCAAAACCTCAGTAATTTTAGCGAAAGAGCTTTGCAAGTAGGTGGTCAGACAATGAACCGCTATGAACTGCGCACTGGATGCACCGAATCCACCCTGACGTTGGTGAGGATCGTGAAACTCCAATCGCCAACCCTCTAAAAGAGGCCTTCGTTGCTCAATCCAAAGTCCGGCCGCGCTGTTGGGGTGGAAAATATCAAGATGAGTTTCACCTCGAGAAGCCATCAATTCAAAGCGAGGCTCTGTGTTCAACACCAAGCCAGGAGCTCCGGTGAGAACCGCATACTCCCCCACTAGGAAGGTCTTACTGGGGGTTGAAAACGCGAGTTTCATGAAAGGTCTCGAGCTCGCTCCGCCCGAAGCTCACGCAAAACTTCGACCGCGTGACTTAGAGATATTCGCTTATGTAAGGACAAAATTTCCTCAAGCCGTCTTTGCACCAAAGGAATTTCTTTTTCTTCAGCACCCGCACCAAGAGTCAGGTTTTTGATGTGGAGTTTCATGTGTCCTTCGATAATCCCCACGGTCGTAAGCGCTCTTAACGCGCCTAAATTTTGCACCAGTCCCACGGCCGCACAAAGCCTCGAAAGCTCTTCTGCCGATTCCACATCTAACATTCCAAGCGCTAGTTTTGCTGTGGGATGCAGAGTCGTCACTCCGCCCACGATTCCCAAAACCACCGGGGCCAGAAATTCCCCCACTAACGAGGAACCCTCACGCCGCCATTTTGTGATCGAGCGATACTGACCTGTCTCGCAAGCGTAGGCATGCACTCCTGCCTCCACGGCCCGCCAATCGTTGCCTGTCGCAATTAATATCGGGTCAATCCCATTCAACACACCCTTGTTATTGGTCGCCGCCCGATAAGGATCCAGCTGGGCAAACAAGGACGCCTCTTCAATTTTTTCCATCAATTCGGGCTCAAGCCCGCGCATCTCGACCCGCGCTTGCGTCAGCCGAGAGTCCACCAAATTGGACAAAATGCACATGGTGACGGTCTCACCTGATTCATCTTCAATGGGACGCTTCAAAAATTCACAAACCTGATTGATGATGTTGGCGCCCATAGCGTCGCAGGGGTCCGCCAGCACATGGATAATTCCCATGATCAGTCCGTCGCCACGAGGAATTTGTCTAACCTCCAGGCGCGTGACACCGCCCCCGCGTCGAACCATTCCCGCGGCCACCTCTCGGTTGACCAAATCGATCCATTCTTCCTGCCGACTCTCAATTTTGTTCTTAAAATTCTGAGGGTCTTTCAGTTTCGCAATTTGAATCTGACCGATGATTTCCCGGCCACGCATTTCTGTGGTGATTTGCCCGTGCTCACGCACCCACTTGGCCGTCTTACTAGCGGCCGCGATGATCGATGTCTCCTCCACGGCCATGGGAATGATTTTGGGTTTTCCATCGACCACAAAATTCGTGGCCACACCCATCGGGAGTTGAAAAAAACCAATGACATTTTCAATGAACTTCTCGGCTAGACTAAAGGGAACCGGAGTTCCCGCCTGCAAAAACCGCACGTCCTCTGGCGAGACCGCACCCATTTGGAGCAAACGCTTGTATCGCTCCTCACGATCCAATTTACTAAATCCCTGAAAGAGGTCATTGAAGTCTGTGTCTAAACCCATCGCCAAACCTTCTTTCGCTGCAATTGACGAGTGCTCGCTGATCCCGTGCAAAACATCGCCACTTTCAGCTCCGCTTCCAACGTTTCCATAACTAAGCGGAGTTCCTCATCGCTTTGCAGGGCCGCCGCCAATACCGGCGCCGCAAGTCCTATGGTTGTCGCGCCAAGAGCTATAAGTTTCGCCGCATCTAGGCCTGAACGCACGCCGCCCGATGCCCAAATTTCGTAGTCCGGCTTCACTTCGCGGGCCGCTTTCACGCTATCAACAGTTGAATGCCCCCAAATGGCCATCGTTTCAGCCACCCGACGCGAGACTTTACCATCGCTGTGCCGATCCCCCTCAATGCGTCCCCAATGAGTTCCACCCAAGCCAGATACATCCACCGCCGCCACGCCTGTGCCCTTCAAGGCCTCAAGTGTGTAGCGAGAAAAACCGCAGCCCGTTTCTTTCACTATCACAGGCACAGATAACTTCTTAACCAACTTCTTTAGAGCTTTTATTCCACCGCGAAACTGCGGCGTACCTTCAGGTTGAATGCATTCTTGCAAAGCATTCAAATGCACAATCATCGCCGAGGCCTCCAGGGCTTCCACCAGGCGCTCCACCACCTCAACCGGCGTGTGAATCACTTGCGCCAATCCCAAGTTCCCGTAGATCTCGACCTTTTTTGCTAGCTTTCGTATGCGTTTCCACTCTTGGGCAGCGGCCGCATCGCCCAGCTCTCGACGCTGACTCCCTACACCCATACGCCAACCCCGCTCTTCAGCGGCGACGGCCAATCTTTCATTCAGACTGATTGAATCCCTATGACCGGCGGTCATCGAGCTAATCAAAAATGGTGTCGAAAATTTCCGTTTAAGGGAGGCGCACTCAATCGAAATATCCTCCCAATCCAATTCGGGCAAAGCCTCGTGGATCAGCTCCACCTTCTCCAAGCCACTGAATCCAGTGGCTTGGTTTCGGTCAGCTAGGGCCAATTCTATATGATCCTGCTTACGCCGCTCAAACTGTCGAGTGGGCTCAATATCAGAGTCTAGGTGTGAGGCCATCTGCACTCACCCTTCCCTAACTAGGCCGAGGCCTGCGGGGCGACCTTTTGCACCAAAGAGGTGAACGCCTGAGCATCACGAATAGCCAAATCCGAGAGGACTTTACGATCCAACTCGATTCCGGCTTTCTTCAATGCATTCATCAATCTCGAATAGCTCACGCCATTCAAACGGGCGGCGGCATTGATTCGCTGAATCCACAGAGCGCGCATCTCGCGTTTCTTTACGCGACGATCGCGGTACTCATAAGCAAGTGCACGATCGACTTTTTCTTTGGCATGAGTAAAAGCACGCGAATTAGCAGCATAAAAACCGCTGGCGCGCTTGAGTAACTTTTTACGACGACGTCGGGCTACGACTCCACCTTTTACACGCATGACATCACCTCACTACGGTAGCAAACAACGAGTAATCTGATACTCATTGGCTGAATGAACATAAGCCGGCGAACCTAAATGGCGCTTACGTTTTGAAGATTTATTAGACAACAAGTGGCGCATGCCGCGCTGACCACGCTTGATCTTCCCAGACGCTTTGGCGCTAAAGCGCTTTTTCGCCCCGGAATGGGTCTTCTGTTTCATGTTTGCTCCTTAACCGGACGAAGGCGGCTGATGAATCACCAGCGCTTGGATGCCCGTCGTGGTTTAAAGGATTGTGTTTACTGAGGTTCGACGCTTCTGGCAAGGATCTGAGGGGCCTATCCGGGGGTTCCCTAGAATTTTTACTCATCGCACTATAGGTGCCAGCTAACTTTTCTCCGACCGTAGCGTCATCTTCAGGTCTTCACGGCCCTTATCTCTTTTTGAGACATCCCCACCCCTGACGAAGTTTCAAGCAATGTTTACAAAATTATCGCTCATAAGGGTCCTTGTGCGTCCGCCAGGACACCCCGGTATTGCACTATTGAAGAGTGAAAATGCATCAATGAGCACTAACAAGGAGGGCTCCAAAATGTTTTCACAACTAAGAAATATGGTTCTTTTAGGGGCCAGCTGCAGCTTATTGGTAGCCTGCGCCCCCGCCGAATTCGTCGGCAGCACCAGCTCCAAAGCCAGCCAAGACGACTCTTCTGGGGTGGTCGGCCAAGAAGGTTTGGGCGATGATTCTACCGGTCGGGTCGGCCAAAATGGCGGACGGGACGATGCCGATGGGCGGGTTCCACAGATGACGGCCGATGAGGCTGCGGGGATGGTCGAAGAATTGCTGGCCGGGCAAGACCCCACACCGGGAGCTCTCGAGCAGATTGTCGAGGGTGAGTTTAAGTCGCTCCGCTGCTACATCAGCGGAAGTGGCGGCCATGGAATCGACATGTGTATGCAAGACACATCGGGCATCCGTGATCTGGCCATTCGCCAAGAGCAAGAGGGAACTTACCTCGAAATCAAGGGCAGCCAGCTCTGCGTTCCGCTTCATCTCTTACTGACCGAGACCGACCGCTTGGCGACCGCCGTGACGGGCGAGTGTCGCTAGACAAAAAGAGGAGTTGTGCCGACGGCTTACTCGTCGGCTTCCACTTCGGAATCCTCAGGATCAGCAGTTACTTCAGGTTTCGGCTTGGTCTTGAGGAACTCCTTCACTTTCGCGGGATCTGGAGCCAGCAGTAAAAAGGCCTGTCGACCCTCCACCTTCGGAGGAGTTTCAACCATCGCCACATCCATCAGCAGGGCTTCCACTTTCTTGAGCGTGGCCAATCCGTACTCCTGATGAACCATCTCACGGCCCATAAAGCGAAGATTGACCTTCACCTTGTCACCATCCAGTAGGAACCGGCGAGCATTGCGAACCTTGACGTCAATGTCGTGATCGTCAGTTCGAGGCCTTACCTGAATCTCTTTGACTGTGATGACAGTCTGCTTTTTGCGCGCCTCTTTTTCTTTCTTCTTATTCTCATATTTATACTTGCCGTAATCCATGATCTTGCAAGTCGGAGGGCTCGCATTAGGGGCGATCTCCAGAAGATCCAATCCCTTACCTTCGGCAATGCTTAGCGCCTCTCGCGAAGACATCACACCGACCATTTGGCCGTCTTCATCAATCAATCTAACTTGGGGCGCAAAGATGTCCCCGTTGACACGTAAACCACCATCATCTCGTTTTCCTCGCTTCATGCGATCGCCAAAACGACCGCCTCCGCCGCCACCACCTGGGCCACTGGGTTTAAAGGGACGAATGATTAACCTCCTGGTTGGTTGATATTTGGCCGGCGAGAAAAGGACTCTCCAGCCGACGATCTTTTACTTCTTTCTTAATTTTCTGAATAAAATCGGAAACTGCCATGCCGTCCACCACCTGCCCGGTGCGAAGACGGACCGATACCGTTTTGGCGGCCACTTCTTTATCTCCCAAGGTCAACATATAGGGAATTTTATGAAGCTGAGCTTCGCGAATCTTGTAACCAAGCTTTTCACTGCGCTCATCGACCTCGGCGCGAATCCCCGCCTCGACCAACTGCTTTTTCAATTCGCGGGCGTAATCCAATTGTCGATCAGTGACCGTCATCAGCTTCACCTGTACCGGGGCTAGCCAAGTCGGCAAGTGACCGGCGGTGTGTTCGAGGTAAACACCAATAAATCGCTCAAGCGAACCTAGGATCGCGCGATGGAGCATAACTGGCTGGTGCTCTTTGTTGTCTTCGCCCACAAATCCAAGCTGGAAGGCCTTCGGCATATTGAAATCCGCTTGCAAAGTACCTAGCTGCCACGGGCGCTTCAAGGCATCGACGAACATAATGTCGAGCTTCGGGCCATAAAAGGCGCCATCGCCCGGGTTAATTTTGTATGGCAATCCCAAGGACTTTAATGCTTCTTCCAAGGCGCCTTCCGCCTGATCCCAAACGGCATCCTCGCCCATACGCTGGGCAGGTCGGGTCGAAAGATAAATGAGATAATTAGACATTCCAAGGGTTTGGTAGATCTCATTCAACATGCGCATAAAGTGCACAATTTCTGCCTGCAGCTGATCCATGCGGCAAAAAATATGGGCGTCGTCTTGGCAAAAGGTGCGCACGCGAGCCAATCCGTGAACCACGCCACTGCGCTCATACCGATGCAGTCGGCCGAAGTCCGCGATCCTCCATGGCAGGTCTCGATAGGACTTTCGTTCGGTTTGATAGAGCAAGCAATGGCCAGGGCAATTCATGGGCTTCAAAGAGAAATCCCGCTCATCCACCCGGGTGAAATACATATTCTCACGGTAATTCGAGTAATGGCCCGACTGATGATACAAATCCACATCGTAAACTTGAGGTGTAATGACTTCTTGGTAGCCGTAACGGACGTACATTTCGCGCGCAAAGTCGATCAGCTGATTGTAAATGACGGCCCCTTTGGGCGCAAAAAACGGACTGGCCGGAGCCCAAGGATGAAAATAAAAAAGCTCCAACTCTTTGCCGAGTTTTCGATGATCGCGTTTCTTGGCCTCTTCCAGATTGTGCAGATATTCCGCGAGATCCTTCTTGTCTTGAAAGGCTGTGGCGTACACCCGCTGAAGCTGGGCATTCTTCTCATCGCCACGCCAATAGGCGCCCGCAAGACTTAAAACTTTGACGACTCCGATTTGACCCATACGCTGAACGTGGGGCCCACGACAAAGATCAAACCAACTGTCTCCTTGGCGATAAATACCAACGGTGGTTTCGCCCTTCGCTTGCAGATCACGAATCAACTCGACCTTAAAGCGCTCGCCCATCTTTTCAAAGGTGGAGATGGCCTTGTCGATGGGCCAATCTTCGCGGACCACCTTGTCGTCTTTTTTCAAAAGGTCCTGCATCTTCTTCTCAATCTTCTCGAGATCTTCGGGAGAAAAGGCGCGAGGACTATCGAAATCGTAATAAAAACCGTTGTCGATCACAGGACCAATGGTCACCTTCACGTCGGGCCAGATTTCTTGCACGGCCTGCGCCATTAAATGCGCCGAAGAGTGACGTATCACCTCAAGCGCCTCAGGGTTCTTCAAAGTGATGATCTTTAACTGCTGGCCGCTCTTCAGTCGTGTTCGCAGATCGACCACGTCATCGGAACCATCGATCATTCCGCCCACGGTGTCTTTGGCCAAACGCGGACCAATGCTCTCCGCCACCTCGAGGACTGTGGGCTCATGGTCAAATACCTTTTCTGATTTGTCGGGCAATACAATGCGGACTGACGACATAGATTAAGAGATCGTCACGGTCGTAAAAGCTTGAAAGGTCAGTCCATTAGGCATTTCCACCAGTATTAGGCCGTCTGACGATCCAAGTCAACAGGTCGGTGGGCCAGATAAAAAGGAGTCCGCACCTTTTGCGGCGGCGGCGCGGCATTTACCCTTGAAAACTTACTCAAGAGATTTCTCCATAAGGCGAACTTCCGGGTGATCAGGCCTAGGCCCCATATCCCGCCATCCGTTCTTTTCATAAAAGCGCACGGCTCGTACATTCGAAGGACTCACCGACAGGCGCGCCCTTGTAAACCCCCTGCTTTTCAAATGTGACACCGCGAATTCCTCTAAATGGTTTGAGAATCCTTGGCCGCGCAGCTCGGGAACAAGATAGTAAAGATTCACTTAGCCGACCGAGGGATCTTGCTTCCAGTGACCCAGAGTGATCATACCCACGATCGCAGATTGTCGAAGAACCATTACGACCGACACAGGATCATTTTTCAGGCGATCACGAAGCCACTGCCGATAGCGAACTTCCCCCTGCCCATCTTCTTCATGAAAACGCTTGGCATTCCCAAAACTTTCGACGAAGGTTTCCTCGGTGAATCTGACACATATTTCTTCGTGTAGATCCATATTAGCGGGCAAGAATGAAAGAGATCCTACTTCCATTCCCTCAAAATAACTTGGCTCATAAAATTAATCTAGATGGGAGTTATCAATCTTCGTTCGCGGAGAATAACTCCATCTGTTCCCCCAAATCCTCTCGGCGAAGTCGATCCGCGATGTTCAAAATCTCTTGCCTTACAGAATCAACGGGTAAGCGGGCCGCCGATATCAAAGTGAAACCCGGGCGAGTCAAAAAATTCAAAGTCTCCTGGGAATTCTCCGTGCTAACAGTATCCTCAGAGGCCAAAACTCTAAACAGCCATGCTAATCGAATTCGGGTGTACTTGGCCGCCATAAACTCTCGGTGAGCCGCAAGACGTCGATCGACAGAAAATCGATTCGAAGAAACGGCCTTAAGCACAGCTCCAAACATGGCTAAATCGTTTGCGAACTCATGCCTACGATTCTCTCCCAGTCCATAGTTCAAAACGTGAGCAAGATGAGCTTCCCCACCATCAGTAAAGCGAATAGGTTGAAATTCCTTGGCACGCCAGACGGACGGAATTTCCTCGACCTCATTCTCATGCTGGAGAGGGATTCTATGGCCATAACGGTGGTAATATCCGGACGTATCATTGGCCCGCACAATTTGAATCCCTGATCTACGCCGAAAGTATTCGATCTCGCCAAACCAATGCAAAGACTTAATATTAAGATCACTCACCATATGGAGGACGAGCTGCTGATGACTCGAACTCACGTAGGAACCTAACAGCAATCGCCAATTCCCATCCCAGTCTTTGCCTAAAACACCTATGGACAGACGGTGTCCACCGTCCAAAAAAGGTTCACAATCAGTATGTGCATGGGACCAATTGAACCCAAAAATAAAAAGGAGGGCGAACAATGTCATTCCCTCACATCTATGCACTCGACGGGCCAATTTTAAGGTGAACTATTGATCAATTGCGCAGATCAGGAGCGGTCCAGGAAATCCCTTGGGCCATGGTTTTGCCGGTGGTTTTTCCATCGCCCGTTGGGTTCTCGTAGATATTGCCGATTTCGATTTTGAAATCACCTTCAGCGTCCGTCCCAATCTGGCAGACCATATTGAATGTCTTCAGTTCCTTAGGACGAAAATCGATGGTGCGCTCACCCGTATTAAAGAAGGTGTGCCGTAAAGTGCCCCGCTGGCCACCCCTGTAGCAGGCCATCTCACCTAACATGACGATTATAGGTTCATTTGCATCGTTGGCGATGGCCAGCTGCAAATCATACTTCTTACCTTTGTCCTTTACCCAATTGGCCCAAACCGAAACCACGCCCGGCTGCCGAGTCGTGTAGCGACCCTCAAGCTTTTGTTTGGATGCGCAACCGGCATTGACAATGACGATGGACAAGATCGATGTGGCTAACAATTTGAACATACGTTGCGATAGCTCCTTCAGGACAAACGTTTTCTAATCCAACCAGGTTCTAATCGGCGCGCAAATTGACGCGCCGACGGCCCAAAAAGTAGTCCGAACCTTTTAATAGGTGACGTGGTGGTGCAGGGATTCGTGAATTCTGGGATCGCGGAACGGAACGATGGCGTGAGTTCCAAGAAACCGAGTCACGGTAAACAAAAAGATCCCACCAAATCCGAGCCATACGAGAATTTCGGGCAATCCGAAAATCACCTTTTCACCATTCAAATTGGGATAGATCAACCAATACAAATCCACATACTGCATGATCAAAATCAAAACGCAAATCACACCGAGGAACGCAGGATTACGCTTATTTCGACGAGACAGCAGCGCCAAGAAAGGCACCACAAATTTGAAGAGCAATAGAGCTGCCGAAACATACATCCAAGATCCAGTGACCCGAGGCATGTAGAACAGGGTTTCCTCTGGCAAATTCGCATACCAAATCAACATGTACTGGGAGTAGGCGATGTAGGCCCAAAAAACGGTAAAGGCGAACAAGAATTTACCCAAGTCGTGCAGGTGGTTCTCGTCAACGTATCCAGCCAATAGACCTTTCTTTCGGCAATACAGAATTAACAAAATCATGGTGGCAATGGTGCTTTGAAACAAACCGGCAAAGCAGTAGACACCAAAAATGGTGCTAAACCAGCGCGGCTCCAAACTCATAATAAGATCCACGCTGAAAAGTGAAAACGACAGAGCAAATGTCAGAATGCAGCCTACGGCCCATCCGACCGACTTCTCAGAAATCGAGTCATCTCCACTCTTGTCCTGAGCCAAAGAACCGCCGACCAGCTTCTTGGTGAACAACATCCAAAGTCCAAAAAAGGCCACCATGCGAACCACGAAAAAAACCGTATTGAGGTAACTCGCCTTATGCTCAAGCAAGGGATCCGCATGAACTTTGGCCGAATCCATCCACTCCCATAGGTGCTTACCACCAATCAATAAAATCAACCCGCCGACAAACGCCACCGGCAGATAGGCGGTTAGCGCCTCACTAAATCGCCGAATATTAACACTCCAGCCGGCCCGAACCAGATGCTGAATCCCGGTAAAGAACAAACCGCCGATCGCAATAATGAAGAAATAAAAGTAGCCCGTCAGATAAGCATGCCAAGCGCGATCCTGATCCGACGAAAGCAAATAGCCAAAGGCGAACAGACCGACCACTATGGCCACTAAACAAATCGACTTCAGCACTGACGGAACAGGCATTGGAGCCGGCATGGATTTTACATTCGAGTCAGACATAGTTCCTCACTTACCTTTGCAAAGTCCGTACATAGTTCACAATGGCCCAACGGGTTTTTTCATCAGGAATTTGACCCAGGTAGCTACCCATCACACCGCGCCCGGCGGTGATCGCGTGATAAATTCGACCATCGGTATAGGCCTTGGCTTCGGCTGTTACCAGATTTCTTGGCTTCACGGCCATTTTATCAGCGACAGGGCCATCTGCTGCCCCACTCGGTCCGTGGCATACAGCACAGTAGATGTCGTACTGCTTTCGTCCCGTTTCAAGGACATCCGGCGTGTTCTTGCCAGCCAATGGATTGGACTGGCGCTCACCACCCACCGAATCGGCCAAATATTTATAGGGCAATTTCCCAATCGGGATTGTGTGATCGGGCGGCATACGCATCTGGACCTTGTCGCCTTCCTTTGGATCCCAGTCCTGGGATTTGATCGCGACCTGATCCATCATATTGTCGATGATCTCAATGTTAGTCTTGTTACCGCTCGCATTACAACCGGCCAAGAATACCAACGAAAATATGGTCAACAACCCTCGTCGCATCTAAAACTCCGTCTTCTTCACTTCGACCGCGCCCATTTCTTTGAACATTTGTTCAATTTGAGCGGCGTTAAATCCGGTGTCGTCTTCCGGCACAAACAAAGCAAATTTGTGGCTGGTCAGATCCGGATCAATCACTGGCGGCTCCACTTTCGGAAGCCCACAAATCACAAACAAAGCACCCACCGAACTTAGCGCTCCAAATAAAATGGTCAGCTCAAACATGATGGGAACAAAGGCGGGCAAAGACCAAAAAGGTTTTCCACCGATGACCAGAGGCCAGTCAGAGGCCGAAGCCCACCAGGTGAACCAAGTACCAAAACTAAATCCAAACAAGCCAAAAATAAACGTCACCCAAGGAATAAATGAAAACGGAATTCCCATGGCATCATCGATTCCATGGATGGGAAAGGGTGAGATCGCTTCAAATTTTGTCAAACCCGACTTGCGCGCTTTGGCAGCGGCCGCGACTAATTTGTGCTCGTCCAACCAAATGCCGGCGATCCCCCGCTTACCGGGAGCTCGCAAACACTCAATGGCTTTCTCAATGATGTCCATGCTGGTCTCCTTCGCGCCCCACACCAAGGACCGGCTTAACCTCTGCGATGGAGATCGCCGGGAGCGTACGAATGTAGATAAGGAACAAGGTTAGGAACAATCCAAAGCTACCGAACAGGGCTCCCATATCGTACGCCGTCGGTACAAACATACCCCAGTTCGCCGGTAAGAAGTCTCGATGCAACGAGGTCACCGTGATCACAAATCGTTCGAACCACATACCGATATTCACAAAAATCGACACAACAAACATGATCGGGATACTTCGTCGACAGTACTTAGACCAGAACACCTGAGGAATGATCACGTTACACGTGACCATGATCCAATAAGACCAGCCATAAGGGCCGAATGCGCGATTCAGGAAAATGAACTGTTCGTATTCAACGCCCGAGTACCAGGCGATAAAGAACTCAGACCCGTAGGCGTAACCAACCATCAAGCCCGTGGCCATAATGATTTTGTTCATAGCCTCCATATGATCCAAGGTAATGTAGTCTTTGAAGACAGGTACAATCGCCCTGAGCAGCGACATCAGCGTCACCACCATACCAAAACCAGAGAAAATCGCACCGGCAACGAAGTACGGCGGAAAGATCGTCGTATGCCAGCCGGGAAGGTTCGCCACCGCGAAGTCGAACGATACGATGGAGTGAACCGATAACACGAGCGGAGTCGAAAGGCCGGCCAACAGCATGTAAACCATTTCGTAATGGTTCCAATTGCGGGCCGTTCCGCGCCAACCGAGTGACAAAGCCCCATAGATGCGTTTGCGCCAAACATTCTTCGCGCGATCTCGAATCGTCGCAAGATCGGGCACCATACCCACATACCAGAACACGGCCGAAACCGTAGCGTAGGTCGAAACCGCAAACACGTCCCAAACGAGAGGCGATCGGAAATTCACCCACAAGGGTCCACGTTGGTTCGGATAAGGAAGCAACCAGTAGGCTAACCATGGACGACCCGTGTGCAACAAGGGAAACACACCCGCTGTCATCACGGCGAAGACGGTCATCGCCTCCGCGGTGCGAGCAATCGAGGTTCTCCACTTCTGTCGGAACAGAAATAAGATCGCCGAAATCAATGTTCCCGCATGACCGATACCGATCCAGAATACGAAAGTGATAATGTCAGTTCCCCAACCGACCGGATGGTTAACTCCCATAAGTCCCATACCGAAGGTCGCGATCATTCCCATCGAAAAGACGAAAATGAACAACAGAAAGAGGGCACCGGACAATCCAGCAAAATACGAAGGCGGCGGCACACGCTCTAACAAACTCGCAATATCATCCGTGACCGTGGCGTAGTTTTTGTTGCCTAAAACTAATGGTGATCGGCGCAGCATTAGTGGTGCCCTCCCTCATGGCGTTTATGTTCGCCCTTGAGCTCTTCCTTGTGTCGAACCTTGACCTGATATTGTACGGCCGGCTTGGCATTAAGTTCTTCTAATAGTGCGTAGGACTTCGGCGAGGTGAACTCACCGCGAACGGCACTGTGCGTGTTATTCAGATCGCCGAACGTGATGGCCTTCGTCGGACAGGACTGTTGGCATGCAGTCTGAATTTCGTTCGGGCGAAGCTCTCGGTCTGCCAATTTGGCCTGCTGCTTACTGTAATTGATTCGGTGAATACAGAATGTGCATTTTTCCATGACACCACGATGTCTTACTGTCACTTCAGGATTCAAAGCCAAGTGGCGTGGCGCCGGAATTTCGGTGTAATCAAACCAGTTAAATCTTCGAACTTTATAAGGACAGTTGTTGGAGCAATACCGAGTCCCCACGCAACGATTGTAAATCATGTCGTTGGTACCTTCATCGCTATGAGTGGTCGCTGCCACAGGACATACGGTCTCACAGGGAGCATTGTCACAATGTTGGCATAGCACCGGTTGATGAACCGTATCGGGATCATCCGGCGTCCCGACGTAGTATCGATCAATCCGAATCCAGTGCATTTCGCGGCCCTGCAGAACATATTTCTTACCGACGACGGGAATATTGTTTTCGCTTTGGCAAGCGATCACACAGGCACTGCATCCGGTGCAAGTATTCAGATCCACCGTCATTCCCCATTTATGACCAGGGTATTTGTGTTCATCCCACATGCTGGTGATGTGATGACGGTGAACGGCTCCGCCAGGATTCTTAATGTGGTCATGCAGCGTCTCTTCGACCACGATTTGCCGACCTTCCATGTAATGATGATCTTGGGTACAGGCGAGCTTCGTGCATTCCTTCAAACGCTCCACCTTGACCTCAAGTCCAGCCGTCACAAGACGACCTTCACGACTGACCGCCAATTTCAAAGCGTTTTGTCCAACGCCATCGGCGACGGAACCAGCACCCTTTCGACCATAACCAAGAGCCACGGCCACAACGCCATCGGCTTGACCGGGCTGAATGTGAACTGGAAGCTCAAGCTCATTTTCCCCGACTCGCAAAGAAACATGCTGACCCTCGGTCAGCTTTTGCTCTTTCGCATCCCGTGGAGAAAAACAAGCATAGTTGTCCCACACAATCTTAGTCACCGGATCGGGGAACTCTTGCAGCCAAGGCACATTGGCCAACTGGCCATCGCCCAGTCCGACGGTGGAGTAAATCGCCAATTCAAAACCGGAGCGACGGGCCCCTGGTTTCAAAGAGGTAAATGAAGACAATTGGAATCCGCGGCCGCTCGAGGGACGCTCGCGACCCTCGGCAATACCGGTTTGAAGAATCTCAGTCCAACGGCCTTCATCACGCCAATTGGTTCGCAGATAATCATACCAGGTCTCAGAAGAATTCGCGCGCGCCGAACCCTTGCCAAGACCCTTCATCCAGGCCAACAAGCTGTCCTGCATAGCGCGAGTCTCATGAAGTGGACGAATGGTGGGCTGCTGAATACTCACAACGCCTTCCAAACTAACTGCATCGCCCCAGTTTTCTAAAGGATGATGATCGCAAGCGAGGTAATCCGCCAACCGGCCTGTCTCGTCATTTCGATCGCCGGTGTAAATCACCATCTCCACTTTTTTCAACTGAGCGGACCAGTCCAATCCAGGCCGACTGTAGGCCGGATTGCAACCATGCACGATCAAAGTACGAACTTCGTCCTGGGCGATGTCCTGCAATAAATCATCAAGTGTTCTGGATCCAGGTGCACCCGTGTTCGAATTCACCGGGAAGACCGTTGAACCATCATTTTCGAGTACGGCATTCAAGAAGTTCGCAGCCACATAGATGGCCTTGCCTTCCTCGGTGTCGGCTTGCGGTCCACCCGCGAGAACGATGGACTGACCTTTATTCTCAAGCAACTCATCGGCGATCGAAGCCACGTCAAAACCAAGCTCTTCGCTTCCCTTAGAAAAGGTGGACAACACCCGAACCACACCATCATCGCCGTGATACCGAGATGCCTTTTTCACCAAAACGATATGGTGCAAAATCGCCATCAAAGCATCCAAAGTTTGCGAAGGTCGAATTCGATAACGAATATCCGCATTCGTTCCGGTCATGCTGAGATTCGATTCTACCGAAACCAAACGGGCCATCTTATCGCCGGGCTGACGGATCTGGCGAAATTGATTTTGAAAGTGTGTGGGCGTCAGCCACGTGCCCAGGAAGTCATTATTGACCGCTAAAATATAGCGGGCTTTGGTCAAATCATAGCGCGGTAGCCCCCGCTGACCGTAGCACGCCGCCTGACCGTCCACTAAATTGGTGTAGGACAAATCATCGTGGTGATAGACCTTGGCGTTACTTGCGCCAACAAATTCCTCCACCAGGTGCCGAGTGGTGGGTGACATTAATGTCCCCGACAAAAAGGCCACGCGGCCTTTTTTCAACTGCTCGATAACGGCCTTATCTAAGTCTTCCCATTTAACAGAAACTGTTTCGCGATTGGTCCGTTCCGCATTTTGCAAATTCTGTTTGGCCGAGGTGAAGCGATCCGGATCATAAAGTTTTAGAATATGAGCATGAGCTCGGGCCGACATCCCACCCTGGTGTCCTGGGTGATCCGGATTGCCTTCAATCTTTAGGGGCCGTCCATCACGAGTCGTGACGATCACGCCAAAAGACTCTAGCCCGTCAATGTACGAAGACGCGTAATAGTTAGGAATCCCCGGCAATAGATCGGTGGGACGCTTGGCATAGGGGATGATCTTCTGTGCGGGCCGTCGGATACATCCGAAGCTCGAGAGAGCAATCGATGCCCCCATCAACTTTAAAAATTCACGACGAGCCCACCCCCCCTGGCCGTCTTCCGACTGCAAGGGACTGCTACGAAACTCGTTCTCCACAAGCTTTTGAAATTCAGGATCCTGGCGCCATTGATCCAGACTCATCCAGTATTTTGAATTGGTTTGATTCTCCATGCGGGCCTCGCCTTAGTAGTGACAGGTGCTGCAGTTTAGAGGGGCTTTGTTCTCGGGTTGACGGTGACAGTTCACACAAAAACCCATCGACAAACTTTGTACTTGCTGAATCTTTTCCATCTCCGCCACCGGACCGTGACACACGGTGCAGTCTTTGCCGGCCTTAATATGGGGAGCATGGCTAAACTTCACGAAGTCCGGAAGAAGATGAACCTTCTGCCAGGCCACAGACTTGCCGGAATTGTAGGCTTCGGTCAGCTTTTGAATCCAAGGACTGTCGGTCTTCACGACCATATGACAGTTCATGCAAATATTTAGACTGGGCACAGAGGCATGGCGGGATTTTGTGACCGCGACATGACAGTACTTACAATCAATCTTGTACTGACCCGCATGTAACTTATGCGAGAACGGAATAGGCTGATCCGGCTGGTAACCCTGATTGTAGCCAAGCACGATTTTATTATTGTTTATCAAGTAGACATAGGTGCTGAGACCCAAAAGCGCGCCTAAGACGACGACCAACCCGATGATCTTTTGACTCATGATAAGACCTTACTCAGTTGCAATTCCGGTACAAATACCGGTTCAGTTTTCAAAAAGTTGTTAACTAGGAATAAGCTAGCCGAGATGAGCTGTCATTATCTTGTTTCTTTTTTCAAACGGCCATAACGCACTGTTGATACGTAGGTGACGTACAAAAGGTGAGCCACCACAAATGCCGTTACGTACTCCACACCACCCGCCCCAAATCCGTAGGAATGAAGTCCCGCACCCAAGACAAAGTTCACTCCGTACCAGGCCATAATCACCAGCGAGAATGAAACAATGGCGCCGGCGGCGAGTTCGTAAGCCTTAACCCATCCGACAAGTCTTCCATGTAAAAGTGCTAAATATCCGAGCAATGCGATCAACGCCCAAGTCTCCTTAGGATCCCAGCCCCAGAATCGACCCCACGAGTAATCGGCCCAAATCCCTCCTAATATAATACCGAAGGCGAGGAGCACGACGCCGATCTGCAGGCATCGGTAAATGGAATGAGTGCCTGCCGCAATCTGTTGGGCATAACGCCGCTCATCTTTTAAATAGTAATAGAGCAAAACATCCCCCAGACCGAAGGCCAAAAAGAACGCTGCATAACTGATAGTGATAATCAAGACGTGGGTGGTGAGCCAAAACGTAGAGCGAAGCACCGGCTGCAAGGGTTGAATGCTCTTGTCCAAGACCACCGGCGCCAAATCCGTCAATATTAGACAAAAAACAGCGATTCCGGAGGAGGCTAACAAGAGGAGCTTATTCTTCTGCAATCTCTCTAAAATCATTGCGAACAGCACAGCTCCCCACGGAACCCAAACGACTGTTTCATACATATTAGTCACGGGGGGACGGCCCGAGAGAAAACTCCTCAATCCCATTCCGTATGTGTGAAGAACAAACCCCACCAGGATTCCCACCCAACCGGCCTTGAGCGCCCAACTGACCTGCCCAATCTGATTCGTGGCCAAGAGCAGTATGCCTACAAGATAGGCAATCCACGCCCAGCGAAAGGGGTGGAAATGATTGAGGTGAAGCTCTAGTTTGATGCGCGTCATGTCACCATATTTTTCGGGAGCCTGCTGTCGCGCGACCTCCATAAACTCATGAACGGAGGCTACGAATTCGGGACTCGCAAAAATGGACTTTCCACTGTCGGTAAGGGCGATTGAGTCTACAAAACCCTTGGTCACTTTCGAGAAGGCATCCGCCACAGGGCCTTCAAGTTCATTTACAGCCTTCCATGTGTCTGAGGCTGGGTCCGGAACCAACCGAAGGGCCGTGCCCGTCCTAATCGCGTGAAACGTTCCAAGCTGATTCTCTAACTGCTGAACGGCCTGAAAATAGGGATTGAGTTTCTCTTGTCGACCCCTAAGTGTCGCAAGCTCTTGCCGAATCAGACTCGTGCGCTCATTGGTGAATAGGCTTTGCGGAGTGAGATATTTTTCTGCAAGATCCACTTTAAGAGCTTCCTTCAAACCATTGTGTCTCACTTGCACAATCGGCGTATTCATCCAATGATCCGGAATCAACATCCAGGTGAACACCACCTCAGACGGCGACTTATTTTCGTAGCTGCTTTTCCCATATACCAGCTGGAGCGTTTCTCGAGCGAAGGTCCCGAAGGGCTTAATTCGCCCCCCGTCCTGCACCGGAATCTCTTCCAACACGGAGCCAAGTGGGACCTCTGCGTAAGCTTGTAGGCCGACTGCCAACAGTAAACCTAGGATGTACTTCATGAAGCCACTCCCTTTCGTGCGGAAGTAAAAATCTTTGCGCGCTTAAACCAAAATAGAATAACGGCGCCGGCCACGATCAACATAGAACCCAAGTACTTCAGCCAACGACCCGGATCGTGATTGACAGACAAAATAGAGACCACCGGCTTTCCGGTTTCATCCCGCTCAAACGAACTTTGATAGAAGGTAAATCCATCGTGCTTCAAAGGCTCATTCATGGAGATCAAAACATCCCCGAGGCCTTGGACGAAAACAAGAGATTCGTAGCTCGAAGGCTGATCCGTCCCTTGGTAAGTACCGATCGTGAATTTCTTGAGATAAATGGGAAAGTTCAAATCAATGCGCCGATTGCCAAAACTGACGAAATAGACTTTGTCGTTTAGAAAAATTCTTTGCACCGAGTTGAGTCCCAACCAATAACTGGCTCCATTCAATTCAAAGCGCAAAGCCGAAGTCGCGGCGGGCGTCGATCGACCGGTCGGGATAAAGCTAATTTCTTCTTTCGCATGGGGATAGAAACGAAAGATTCGAAACTTCAAACCCATCCAGGTCGTATCGAGGGTGTCACTCTCATGGGTTTCGCCTTTGGCTACCGTTTTTCCATCTTTGCCATAAATCGCGTACAAAAGCTTTTCCGACTTCTCGTCATAGGCCAGAATGATTTCGTTTTGCCCTGAGGGCGGTCCAATTTTTCGCGCCAAGACGACTCGAGCCGGCCCCAGATTCATTTGTGTTTCGGCCTTAGTGGCGTCACGTCTTAGCCATTCGGTCACGCTGACTCGGGGATTTTCCAGCTGGAAGCGAACCGCCGGCCCCTCATTTTTTTCTTCACTGGCCGAGATCTTAACATCCTTAAAGGCAAAGTGGTGGTACTCCACAATCTTTAGACGATCCGAACCGACCGGCAATTCGATCGGATTCTCCGCCGTCGGTGGATTTCGAATGAAGTCCGTTTCTCGCTCAGCGATTGGAGTAAAGCTCATTCCATCAGTGGAAGCGTAGACGGTCAGATTTCGTTCAGGCACGGTAATACTGCGGGAAGACTCCCCCATACCGAAAGCCATGGACCCGTCGATTCCATACTCCTTCGTGATCCAAGAACCCAAGAGTAAAATCAAAATTCCGATGTGAGCGGTCACGAAACCCGTGTGATGTTTCTTCCAAGGCCAACGATCAACCATCACCGCAATCAAATTCACACAGAGTAAACCAAAGACCACGTACATGAAGGGGGATTTATAAACCAATTGTTGGGCCATTTCGGCGTCGTTGTAACGAGCTTCCGTAATGGTGCCGGCCGCGGTCAAAATCCCCATCCCGACAATCACCACAACCGCAATTTTAATAGACGCCAGGGCCTTAGCTATTTTTCTCATGCTGAAACATCCGGCAGAGCTTTGAAAATGGCCTCAACGGCTTGAGTCAACTTCTCCGACAAAAACTGGCCTTCCTTTGGTTTCCACTGCTTAGTTTTCTCATCCATATAAAGATCCCAATTGATCTCCACCTGAATAGCCTCC
>JBFWON010000069.1:0-23045 GCA_050250515.1 Bdellovibrionales bacterium
GGTCGACTTTTCACGCGAAGTTCGGGTGAGGGATCGATGGCGACTCACCGTTGAGCAAAAGCTTGTGCGGGGGCGTCCGATTGGTTGGGGATCTATTTTGGCCGCAGAGTATGAAAACGCCGGTGAGCTTCATACCGCACTTCTCTATCAGGACGGGGAAAGTTCTGGTTATTACGGCTTAGACGGGTCCAATCTTCGTCGAATGTTTCTAAAAAGTCCGATTAAGTTCGGAAGAATTTCGTCGCGTTTCAATCGTAAGAGATTTCATCCTGTACTCAAGATTCGTCGACCTCATTTGGGTGTCGATTATGCAGCCGCTCGTGGCACACCCATTCGATCCGTAGGAGATGGGACCGTCTTATTAGCCGGATGGAAGGGTGGCGGTGGTCGTACCGTGAAAATTCGGCACAACTCGACTTATCAAACGTCTTACCTTCATATGAGTGGATTTGCCAAAGGCATCAAGCGTGGAACCCGAGTAAAGCAAGGTCAAATTATCGGTTATGTGGGAGCCACGGGCTTGGCGACAGGCCCGCATTTGCATTTCGAATTTTCGGTGAATGGAAAAGTTGTGGATCCCCTTAAGGCGAAGTTTCCGACGGCCGATCCGATTCCTAAGACCAAAATTGCAAGCTTTAAGGCCCAAATTTCGGGGCTATTGGCCACGCTTCCAGGTTGGGATGGTCTTGAGTTGGCCGGCCGAAAACCTGGGGCCAGCGATTCTGCGGTCGAACGAAGCGAAGACGCTGGCGTGTCTGTTACCGGCGAATCGATTAATTAAAAAAAGTTTTATCGGCGAGCGGCGATCTTTCGACCTTTTTTAGATTTTGATTTCTTCGATTTTTTGCCCACGATTTTCGATTTCTTCTTCTTCGCCTTTTTCTTCGCCTTGGCACTGGCGATTTTTCGATTCGGTTTTTTCATCTTAGCTCTTCGGGCTTCGGCCTTCGCCTTGGCTCGCGCTAAGGCTCGGTCAATTTTCGCTTGGCGATCTTGCGATGGACTTGCAGATTCAGTTGGAGGTACCCCGAAAGGGGAGAAGGACTCAGGCTCAGGCGTCGGTTGAAAACGATGCTCGGCGGATTTTGTCGATTCTGGCTTTTCAGCTGGATCGGAGTCAAAGGCACTGTCATTTTTTGGCTCGGCGCTGGCCTCTTTTGACTTCGGAGCTTCCAATTCCTCGGGAGAAAATCCAAAATCGGAAGCCATGTCATCGATCTCACTGGCGGTGGCATCGTCCCTCATTTCGGACTCCACATCAAAGCCTTCGTCTTGATCAAAGTCGCTGGCAAAGACTTTTGGAACAATGAAAATGGTTAGAAGAATCAGAAGATTTCTTACGGCGTTGCAAGTCATAGTCACCCCCCCACTGGTGCTACAGTCCTTGCCCTTATCCTTATATAGTATAGCGGAAGTTTCGAGATACTCCATGCCTCAAATTGAGAAAACAACTACTGCGCTTTACTCCACACCGCCAAGGCGGATACTGGATAAACCGGGGTTCCCGGAGGCTGGTTGGTGATGAGGCCGAAATGGGGATCGAAGTTGAACTCCCGGTTTGGGGGGTCATACGTTCTGTTGCCACAGCAAACATTGTCATGAAGGGCATAAACCGCATCATAACCAAAAACTTTGGAGCCATTCACCGTCAAGCGGTGTCCGGTCCAGTCCTCTAAGAGAACGGTGATGGTTTCGCTCGGCTCAGACAATATGGCCGTGTTGTATGTCGTGTCTAGGGCCGGCCTGGCTTGGGCAGAAGGGTTCTTGTCCCAGGGAGAGCGTCTATCTTGCCAGTTGCGAGAAACCAACGCCACCTTGTCACCTGCAATCAAGGAAGGCACCCAAGGTGTGGATGTGGGGCTTGTGTCCGTATAATTGATCGTATTGAAGTTTCCGACCAGATAGACGGGTATATTGCTGACTAGGCTTAGACCTTTCGGAAGAATGCCTGGATCAAGATTGGCGCCATTGACCACACGAACGGCGTTGGGCCAGGCTCCTCCCGCCGCATAGTTCGCGCAGTCGGGAATGCGAAATCGAATGCGAGGATCTAAGGTTGTGCCTTGAAAATCAAAAGGAAGTCCCGCGCGTCCCGGTGATGGGGCCGTCGTGGCATTCGAGCAAAGGGGCTGTGGCAAACCATTTTGATTCATCTGTGCGACATCTGTGGTGCGAATTTGTGTGGCGTCAGCGGCGGTGCCATGCCAGGTGGGAATCTCAGCGGGTCCACCGCCGCCAAAGCCATTGAGTCCACCGGGCCACTCCGAGCTTATGTAAACAATCCCGTTGAAACCGGCGGGCACAAAACGGCCACCACCAAAATAAGATCCAAGTTCACCAGGACTGCTGCTGGCCAGCGCCTGTTGAAACTGAAAGATGTCAAAGTTGATGGGCAGAATACGGCTTCGAGCATCGCGAATGGCAGCGGTGCCAGGGGAATCTTCTTTGATATGTCCATTGCGAAAGCCACCTCTCGTGGCATTCAAAATGAGCGTGGCATAGCTAGGGTCTTTGCCCGCGCCGGCGGGGCCATTGCAAGTGACCGCTCCGAGTGGCCAAACGCTCATTAGACCGCAGCCACCGCAGTTGATTAGAGTTCCCATGCAGATGTCGCGGTAAAGAATGTTGTTGGAAGTGGTCATCCAGTGCCCAGGTTTTTGCGGCGTGCTCCCGCCGCCCGAGTTGTCGAGATTGCCGTAAGAGATAATTCCGATCCCCACGGGGTCAGGAAAAATGGTTTCGTTGACCGTGTCGTACTCATAATAAGAATAGCCAACGGGAGTAATCGGAGCCGCGGGCCATGCGTACCCACGGGCCGCCCAATCGGCGCGGATGTCATCTTGGCCCACATTTTGTCCGTGCTCTTGATAGCTGCCGGGATGATCGGACCAAATGGGAATACCTGGCCAACTGTTCGGGCTGCTCGGATCGCGCAAATACCACACTCCATTGATAATGCGGAGGTCGGCTTTGTGCGCGAACTTGTAAGCCTTTACCGATTCGGAATCCGTCCCCAAAACAGGATCCACAATAAAGCGCAGGTTGTTGGTGTTTTTGACGGGACCAATGCCACCGGCTTCTAGAGTTTGCACCTGACCCGCGCCCGCGCCTGGGAGCTTAAGGATTTGAACGCCGTGATCCATGTCCTGGGCTTGCTCGTGCCAGCGAGCCAAGGCAAAGGTCTTCCAGGGGAGTCCCGTGCCGGCGCAATTCGTACAGCCATGATCGTATGAGGTCGTCATGTCTGCAAAGGTGGTAAAGGTGGGGCTTGTGGCAATTCGAACGCGGCCGCCCCCTCCACCGCAGACACCGTCTTGATTGTTAAGCAATCGGCCACCGGCCGTGATGTTCAAATAATTTTGATATCCTGAGGAACCCCCCACACAGATGTCGGTGTTGGCGTGCACTCGGCCCTTCATGAACATTTCAGGGCCGGTGTTGATTTTGGCAGGAGTTGTGTCATATAAAACCATAAATTGAAACATGGCCACGTAGGCCACCGACAATCGTAGCTCCAGCGGGTCAATCACAAGTCCCGAGAAATTGGAGCTGTCCTTTTGCACTTGAATGCGAAGGTCAAGATCGGTGATGGGGGCATTCATTCCTTTATAGGGGCCCGACGTGATCACGGAGCTGGGTTTGACCACCACACTTCCGATCTGCACGGGCGCCACTTCATAAGGCGCGGGAATAAGCTGCGGCAGATTATTGTCCAAAAACTGTTTGATCGAGTCCACGGTTGGATTGGGATTGTTCAATAAAAACTGTTCGAGCAAGACGGTGCTCAGCTCGCGCACACCTTCGCCCAAATAAAAGAGCTGCTTTTTTTCATTGTAGGCATCGGTCACTTTTTCGTTGATATCTTGGTTCAATAATACGGCGTCCACAATGACCGAGAGCGCGGTCATAATCGCGGCGATGATAAGTACGACACTGCCTTTTTGACTTTGCAGAATCAACTTAGCCTCCTACTGAAACACATACGAATTCCTTGGGGCCGCTTGAGCCACCTGTCCCTGCAGCACCCAGCCATCCTCTTTTCGCAAAGGTCCATCCAGGAGACTTGTTTCAAGTAAGCCCACGGGCGTGTTTTTGTCTTGGGTGCCCAATATGGTCCCGACCGCCACCATCAGGAGCTGGTTGCGATTGAGTGGTGGAGCAAAATAGCCAATCCCGAAAATCTCAGCGGTGGTTGGATTGTTGAACAGCCATTCATCATTGGAGCCATCGGCGGCCTCGGCAATATTACCATCCGAAATCGCAAAGTCGTAGCCTAGAGCCACTTGCAAATCAAAGACGCCGTCGACAATGGCGGCGACTTCGTTGGTATCGGCCACGTTATTGTTATTGGCATCGATAAACTGATTGAGTTGGTGCGTGGTCGGGTCGACAAAGTAAGTTTCCACATCGACCAGACTCACGGTGCCACCCGTCCAATTAGGCAGACCACCAAAAGAATCGCCCCCGGCCGCCTGCCCCGCAGACATATCGGCTTGGCAGGTGCCGGCATTTAAGTTGGTGAGATACACCTGGCGATAGAAGTCGCCCAGTACAAGCATGGCATGGCGGTTGTCGAAGTCGACTTCGCCCGGGTTGGCGGCGGATAGGCAGCACACACCGGGCGCCACAAAGGCCGCTTGAATACGATTGGGTAGAGGTTGACCCGTCACCGCGCAAGATTGAATGGGAAAGCGTAAAGTGGACATCGACAATCGGTCCGATCCAAGGCAATTGGGCATGAACAATCGCGCATTGCAGTTGTTCTCGGGCCAAAGACCCATCCAGCCACGAATGGGACCTCCGCCGACGGCCATAATTTTGGTGCGGAAAAAATCAGACAGCAAAAGAGAATCTTGGGCCATATAAGAGCGAAGCTCGGTCGAGCGAAACTGATTCAGATTCACCACGTGAAGAGTCACACTGACCGAAATCAAAAACACGCCGACGCCCATGGCGATCAACAGTTCGGTTAATGTAAATCCTCGGTTCGTCATTTCATAAGCTCCTGTAGGTGAGATATCTCACCCCGCGTTCATGGCCCTTGTCATCCCAGCTCACCCGCAAACTGATTTGCATGATCTTCGTGATGGGGAAATTCCAGGTCACAGTCCAAGCCGCCTTGTACACGCCACCGGCGGCGACTTTCTTCAGCTCCGTGTCGAACTCCTGAGTGTGGTCGCCGTTTTGTAGTTTGGCATCGGAAGAAAATGTGGACAGCAATTCTTCAAGCGTTAACGAGGCCACTTCGTGGGCGCGAGAAACCCGCCGGGTGGATTGATAACCATTGGCGATGGAATCCGACACAAAGCTCGAAAGATAAATTGCCGCCCCCAGCATGGCGGCTGCGGCGATGACTTCGGGCAGAGTAAATCCTCTTTCGTTCAAAAACATTTCACATCTTCCTTATCTGACCAATCGCCGGATAAATGATGAGCTGACTGCTGGTGCCATTGGTCGTTGAAATCTTGATAGTGACGGGTTGCGAGCTGCCAATGCCTCCCGTGGGTTTAAACATAAGTTCGTTTCCGATACTGAAATTGGCCACGGTGGTGCTCGTGTTAAACGTGGTAGTGATTTCCTCAACGGGTACCGGGCGCGCACCTGTGCATGGATTGGACATGGCATAGGCGGATGTCTTGACTTCCTGAGCGTTGACGATCTCCACCGCGACACATTGACTTCGGCCGAAGGCAATGTTTCGCGCGGTCTGCAAAAGTTCTTGTAGGTGCATAGTTTCTTGCTTGAAGCGATAAAGTCCGGTGGTCCCGCCCATTAGAGTCGCCGTTCCCAGCGTCGCTAAAATTGAAACGATAACCACGACCACCATGATCTCCATCAGGGTGAAGCCCTTTTGATTCTTGGGGCTGGGTCTTCGGTCTTCGGGCAAGGAGTCCAAGAGGCGATTGTAAGAGGTTGTCAAATCGACGTAGTAATCTTTGTCGCGAAGGAAGATGTGATCCGTCTTAGTTCCCTGAGAAGCGTTAAGCATATGTTTGCCCAGTCGGTAGATGGGGCCCGCGAGGCGATTGGAAAATAGAACTGAGAGGAACACCACACTCGCATAAAAAGCGATGTACAAAATCACCTGCAGCCAAGTGGAACTGAGCCAAGAATGTCCAAGGCCGGCGGAGACGCGTTCGGCATCGACTGACGACAAGCGCGATAGCGTGCTGTCAAAAATGGTGGTGAGAAAAGAGATGACAACGGTGAAGATCACCACGGTCCATTGAAACTTCGAATCAACAATTAATATTTTTCTCATAGTCCCATCCAGTCTAAGTTAGCCATTTGCGTTAATCTAGTCCATATTCAGACGCTCTTTGATCTTAAAGAGGTCCTTCCTTTGTTGTTCAACCGTCGCTCTCAACTGCGCGTTCTCTTGTTCTAAAACTCCGAGTCGACGAATTAAATCTTTTTGTAGATCGCTATCTTTTTGGCAGGAGCCATAGAGCTCTTGAACGGCTCCGGTAATGAGCGCGGTGAGGGCAGCGGGATTGATTCCCTGTAAGTTATGTTTCTCATCGAATTCGACGTAGGACGGATCAACGGCGGCGACTTCTTCAGCGACAAAGCCCACGTTTTCTTCTTTGGTATTCTTGGATTGGTAGGTCACAGCTCTGAGCTTAAGCAGTGTGCGCAGAGCTAGTGCTAAAGTTCTTACGTTTCGAATGCTGTCGAGTGTGGATGGACCCCGTGAGTTGGCCCAGGAGGCCGGCGTGCGTGGGGGTGGATCATCACTGCCGGCCGAGGGTGGCCCTTCGCCTTCCGCCAGTTGAGGGGCGGCGTCCGAAGCTGCGGGCGGCGCCGTCGTTGCGGCCGTGGCCATGTCCACTTGTGAGAGAAACTTATTTAGGTCACGACAATCCGAGCTAAACTGACGGAAAGGATTTTTACATTTCTTTTTAATTTTGGCGAGCTTCAGATCGCATTGTCCCCAGCTTTCTGTTGTGAGAGGACAGGACGATAAGATGGCGCCATCAACGAGCCGTCGGTACTCGGCACAGATGACGGGGACTTGATCGCTCTGCACTTCGCAACTCTTCTCCAGATCCTGGAACATGCGTTGGCAGTTGGGCGTTGGATAAAGCCGTTTTTGCATACACTGGGTCAGTCGTAACCGAGCGTCAGCGTCGGGTTTCATTGCTTCGACCAATGGATTCACCAAGGGGGCGATCGAAGTGGATTCAGCGTTCGAGCCGGCGGGTGGTCCGGTGGACGGGGCCGCGATCACCACCGGTGGCGTTGGTGCCATGGGCGCGCTGAGGGCCTGGATCGATGTCACGCCCTTTGAAGGCGGCGGTGGCAAGTTCGGGGGAGCTTGCCTTGGTTCGCTGAGGGCCTTGGAATTGTCGGCGGCAGGGGTGTCTCTGCCGGTCGAGTCCTTCTTGGCACCTGCAAGGCGAACCATGCTGTACTTTTCATCGACGGTCCAAAATTCTTCCTCCTTCGTTCCGACGGTGACGCGGAATCCGTGATCGGGTTTTACATGAATCCAGTAATTGAATTCCCGGCATGGCTCGGGTAATTGGCGTTTTAGAGATTTCTCATTGCCTAGGTATTTGTTGGCGCTGGAAAAGTAGAAAGTTTGAACTTCGTAAACTGCGTTCAAGCAGTAGGTCATGCGGGTGCGCGGCTGCGCCGAAATTGGCGAGCTCAAAATCGATATTATAAATACCGCAAATCCGATTAGAATTCGCGGCATAAATATGACACCCATGCCTTTTAAACATCGGTATCCTATCAATATTAATCGAGATCGAGATTAGACCAAAGAAGTGCGACTGGACCTCGTCACTTCGACATCAAGACTGAAGCCGAGTGCTCAAGATGGGTCCGCTGCCGCCTGGGCGTTGAGCCAGGACTCGACCACGGGCGAGTCGAGTCTACAAAGCGGCGCAAAAACTGAGGGGGAGAGCGTCTTCCACCTTGGGTGTAATCCTCATGCAGATCCTTGGCGACGGTCTCTTCTGGTAGATGGGATTCGATTAAAAAGTCGAAAAGCGCTTGGACGAGATTGAGTAAGGCGACTCCATTCTGATAATTCGGAAATCGAGTGGAGCAAAATTCCGTCAGCTTCGAAAAATTTTCGAATGGATTGTCGCCTTGTAAAATTCGGGTCATCGACCTGGGAAACTCGCCGCTGTTGTACAACAGATCCCAGAATTTCGCAAAGCGCACGAGAAATTGAATTTCGGCAAAGGACATCTGTTTTGTTTTCAGAATTTGAAAAGGCGGATAGTCCTGAAACACCATTTGGTAGCTGCTTTCATGTCGAATGATGGGGGTGCCTTTTAAGCGTTTCAGGTGTCCAATTTGAATTTCGTCGGGCCTCAGTTTGAAGAGTTGGTTGAAGCCTTGGGCAAAGCTGGCCAGGTCTTCTCCAGGCAGGCCGACGATCAAATCGGCGTGCGTATGAACTCGCGTTTGCTCTCTCAGAAATTCAAAATTCGAGCGCATTTTTTCTAGATCGGTCCTTCGACTCACTAAGCGGGCTACGTCCGGGTTGAGAGTCTGAACTCCGATTTCAAATTGCAGACTGCCGGCGGGGAATCGGGCAATTCGTTGTCGAATTTCTTCCGGCAAGCGATCCGGTACCATTTCAAAATGCAGAAAGAGGCCGAGATCAATATGATCGAGGAAAAAATCCAGGATCTGTTGACAGGTTTTCGCATTCAAATTGAACGTGCGATCGATAAACTTGAATTGCCGTACACCCCGATCCAAAAGTTTTTTCATTTCAAGAAGAAATAGGTCGAGAGAGAATGTTCGCACCTTTTGATCAAGAGAAGAGAGGCAGTACTCACAGCGGTAGGGGCACCCGCGCGAGGCTTCCACGTAGATAACCCTATGGGAGATATCATTCGGAGAGTATTCATCATAGGGGAAGGCAATCCGTTCGATTTCGGGGAGGGGAGCGGTCCAAATTTTCTTGGTTGGCCTCTCGCCATTTAACAAATCCCGGCACAATTCAGCGAACTCGAGGTCGGCCTCGCCTTGAATGACGTAATCCGCGAGGGCGACCAGGGGTTGATCTTTCGCCTCATAAGAAACTTCGGGTCCGCCCAAAACCAAAATCAGGTTTGGTTCAAGAGATTTTAGAATGCGTGCCAGTCTCAGCGTTTCGTCGGTGTTCCAAATATAAACACCTAAGCCCAAGATGCGAGGCGATCTGGATAAAATAGTTTCTGCGATTTCGCGCGGATTGCACTTGGTCGTGAATTCTAAAATGGAGGCGTTATTTTTGAGTGGCCCCAAATTGGCGAACAAGTAGCGGAGCCCAAATGCCGCGTGTTTGAAGCTTGAATTGAGTGTGCTTAGGAGGATGTCACTTCGGGACATGGGCCGACTCCTTTGCGAGCTTTTGGTTCGAAGGGAAGCCCTTCCAGATGAGTGACCAGCTCAACGTCAGGCCGAATCCCCAAATGATTTTTGATTAGATTAGAAAACTCTTCGGCAAGGGCCGCAGACGGGTTGGGGATGGCAATCGTCAATTTCAACGATTGAAAACGACCCGTTTGGGCGACGTTGATTTTGTACCGGCCGCTAAAAGCCGGGTGCTGCATAAGCGCATTTTCAATTTGCGCAGGATAAGCTTTGACGCCTTTGATCTTGATGGCATCGTCGGTTCGCCCCGCGATGCGCTCAAGGGTGCGAAAGCCAAACTTCCGGTCCAAGTCGGACCAATCGGCTCGATCGCCGGTTCGGTAGCGAAACAAGGGCATGGCTTCGCGCTTTAAGGTGGTGAGAACCAGCTCGCCTTCGACGATTTCGGGATAGAAGTGATCTTCCCAAATGGTCAATCGCCCCTGGGCGCCTGCGCGCTCGCTCGCGACTCCGGGGCCAACGACCTCCGACAGGCCGTACAAGTCAAAGGCGGGGGCACCAAAGAAAGTCTCAAGCTCGCGTCGGCAGCCTTCACTCCAGGCCTCGGAGCCACAGATCAACAGACGCACTTGAGTGTCGCGGCCCGAAAGGCCCTGCCTTCGCATTTCATCTGTGACGTGTAAAAGATAACTTGGGCTTCCGACCAAAGCGGTCACCTTGAGATCTTGGATCATCCGAATGAGTTTCGTGGTTTGACCACTTCCCAGTGGTATGGCCAAAGCGCCAAGCCTCTCCACCCCGGCTTGCACACCATGGCCACCGGTGAAGAGGCCAAATCCATGGGTGATGATGACTTGATCTTTCTTAGTCAGACCCATTTCAGTCAAAGAGCGACTCATTGCCTCGGCCCATTGATTCAGATCGTTCTGTGTGTACGCGGTCAAGGTTCCAAGACCCTTTGTTCCACTGGATGCGTGCAAGCGCACCACCTGATCTTGCGGCACGGCTAACCATCCGAAGGGGTAAGCCGCTTGGAGATCGGATTTAGAGGTGAAGGGAAAATGGCCCAGATCTGACAGCGTGCCCAAGTCGGCGGGTGTGCGCCCGGCGTCGTCGAGCTTTTGCCGAAACAAGGGCACAGATTCAAAAAGGCGATCTAGGGTGGATCGCAATTGAGTCAACATTAAAGTTGGACTAGCATACCGTCCAGCGTGGGGGAAGGAATTCGAAAGTGATGGCCAAAGAAAGGCAAAGAGAGACTCGCTCCGCTCATTGGGATTTCGTACGGGGGCTGAGTATGTTTTTGATGCTCCTCATCAATACCAAGGCGGTGGCCGGCTGGGAACCCTACGGTCTCAAGTTCATTCGGGCAGGCCTTCCACTAATTGAGCCCATCATTTTTCTCAGTGGCTTTCTGATTTGTCGACGTTTGATTCCCATCGTGAAAGCTGGTCACCCTCTGCGTTCATTGGCTGTTGATTATGTTCGACGTCGAGTGATTCGAACTTGGCCTCTCTACTTTCTAGTCGTTGGGGTTGTTTTCCTGTTTCCGGCTCTAGCAGACAAGCCGCTGCAAGCCCCGTTTTGGCGATTTGCCACATTCACGATGAACAATCACCTTTACATGGATGACGGATTGGCCAGCATGTGGACTCTTTGTGTTGAGGAGTGGTGTTACTTTTTGCTGCTTTTGACTTTTCCTTTTTTAAAATTCAAATGGCGCCCCCTGATTTTTCTTAGTTTGGCTTTCTTTTCCTTGGGGGTTCGAACTTTCATGGTTTTGAATTTTGGACCGATGCTCTTTCAAGCCTATTTGCATTCGGTGCATTTTCCCACTTGGACCCATGCCGATGCTTTTTGGTTCGGTTGTCTGTTTGCCGATGTTTATCGGGGAAGCGAGAGATGGCGAGCCCCTAAGTGGCAGTGGCTTAGTCTTGGAATTTCAGTGTCTCTCTTTCTGTTGTATTGGAATGGATTGCCCGACGAAGAGTCGGTGGCGCGTCAGGTATTGAGTGTGCCTTGTGGTATTTTGATGTCGGCGACTTTGCTCTGGGGGATTGAAGTCGTCCCCAGTCGCTGGTTGCGCCTCTCGGGTTTGGTCGTCTTTGGATATGCGAGTTACAGCTTCTATCTGATTCATAAGCCGGTTTTGGCCTTGGCGCATCGAGTGTTGCGTGAGTGGAAGGTGTTTGAACCTTATCGATATCCTGAGCTTTTGGTCGCCTACGGGATTCTGATTTTATTTGGAACGGGCTTCTTTTTTTTGTTGGAACGTCCAATTTTGGCTTATCTTAGGCGGGGGCCCCGATGAAAAAAACGATCTCGCTTCTGTTCGGCGTTCTAATGTGTGCGGGGATTGTTCTTGGACTCTCGTCCGACTGGCGATGGGCTCTTCGATATTGGATGTATCGAACACCTTCAGAGGATCAAGTGGGCGCCATTTCCAAATGTTCTCGTTGCAACGTGATTCTGGTATCACTTGATACCCTTCGATGGGATGTGCTTCAGTCCTCGATGCCTAAGGCCGCCGAAATTTTGCGTGAATCCGTTTTTTTTAAGAATGCGTTCGCGCCCGCTTTTTATACGACTCCGAGTCACATGTCTGTGATGACCGCGCTCGATCCGCCTCGACATCGAGTAATAGGCGCTGGTATCCGCTTGCCTCGTTGGGGCCGAAGTGCGGATGAAGCTGAGAGCCTCTCCACTCAATTTCAAACCTGGGCTGAGTTTTTAAAAACTGAGGGGTATCACACGTTTTGGCGGGCTCCGACTTCGCTAAAGCACCTGAGTCCGCAATTGGGTTTTCATCGGGGGTTTACCTCGATTGGCGAGTCTTTGTTTGATCGGAAGGCCGAAAAGTTGAACGTGGCCGCGGAGAACCGTCTGCTCTCCTCGACACCTAAATTCTTTGCATTCTTGCACTCGTACACAGCCCATGCGCCCTACGAACTCAAAGGTAGGCTGCAACCCGAGGTCCTGTCGAAGAAAGTAACAGCCCGACACCGTTCGGAGGCCGAAAAATGGAGTCTCGATCAGCTTTTGCATCGAGTGGGTCAAGCGCAGCTTGAGTTGTTGGAAAGCTTGCACTTGAGCCAGACGGAGGTCGAGGATTTGCGGCAAGCTTACATAGCTTCCGCCCGGCGTCTCGATGAACAATTGGGATTGTTTTGGACGGAGTTTAAGAAATCTCCTCGGGCCCAAGACACGGTTGTCGTGTTTTTTGCCGATCACGGCGAAGAGTTTTTCGAACATGGACATGGCGGACATTCGAGTTTTCATCATCATACCGCGCACGTGCCTGTCTTTGTTTATGTACCGGGTCAGATGGGTAGGATTCGCTCTGATCTTATGTCACTGGTGGATATTTTGCCCACGACTCTCGATATATTGGATCTACCGCCTCTGGCTCAAGCCCAGGGCGTTAGTTTGCGAGAGGGAGCGAAGCGGGAATACGTTTATGGCGCGGCCATGGGGACCGACTTTGTTTTCGACGGCTCGTGGAAATTGATGCGAGACGAAGCCGGGCGGGATCTTTTGTTTTACCTGCCTCTCGACCCGATGGAGTCTAATGATTTGAGTTCCTCCTTTTGGCCGTTTGTAAAAGCCACCCATGCACGCCTGGGGCGGGAGCGGCGTGCCTGGTGGGTCCGACAAAAGATCACCAATTCGGGGTCGTGACCTCCGTTTGAGTTTGGGTGGTCGTGAAGTCCAGACTTCGGCGTCGCCGATTCTTGAATTGAAAATGAAGCAGGAATGCCGCAATCAGCAGACCAAAACCAAGGATCGGAATTTCCAGGTTCATATCGAGATCCCTGGCGAGCACAGGATCTGGCACGGTCACTGGAGGGGGTGGTGGAGGGGGTGGTGGCTCCACATCCTCGGCTTGAGCGGTTGCGGTAGTCTCTGTCGGGTCTCCGGCGGCATCTTCCTGTGACGGGGCCTCGGGTGGTTCGGTCGGTTTCACATCGGAGGAGACCTCCTGCTGTTGGGGCTGTGGCGGATTGGGGTTTGGCGTGACATCGTGTGGGCTGTCGTCTTCGAGCCCTGTCTGCGGGCGAAAACAATCTGCTGACAAAAAGGCCACTCCCGCCCGTTTGAAAATTCGGACCCAGTAGGAATCCACGGGTTCAGTCCAAATTTTTCGACCGGCCTGCACTGTGATGGAGGCAGAGGCGTCCAGCTCAGGTCCCGTTCGGGCTTCACATGTTTGTGTCAATCTTTGAAATTTGCCGGCGATGGGCGTGGGAGGAGCCTCAGACTCCGGGACTGACTCTTCGACGGTCACTTCTGGTATGTCATCGGAACTCGTTTCGATTTCGTCCGGGTCGGCGTCGGTGAGCGGTTGCGGCTCTAGCTCCTCATCAGGTCCTTCGGTCGCAAAAACGATCTCTTCGATGGGATCCAGAGAATTCAATGGTGGATCTTCAAGATCGCTCCCCTGAAAAAGATGTTGGCAGCCCAGGCTAAAGAGGACGGCAAGAATCATAGCCCCCCGCTTGAGCATAGTTCGCTCCTTTGTTAACGCTAACTACGCAGCGCGGAAGCATTCATTAGAAAAAATTCTTTCTTTTCTCAAAATAGGTCAAAATAAAGTCAATGGATCAGCGTCAGTGGGTTGAAGGCATTATAAAGAAGTATTCGCGGGCGCTGATTCGCTATGCCCAAAACATTTTGAAAGACTTCGAGGTGGCCTGCGAGGTCGTGCAAGAGTGTTACATCAAATTAATGGGACAAGATCAGGTTACTACCAAGATCCTGGGATGGCTTTACCGTGAGGTTCGCAATCGAAGTATCGATATATGGCGAAGACAGCGTAAACAGGAACCGCTAAGTATTGAAAAAGAGAATGATCTAAGTTCTGACCACCCGAATCCGTTAGAAGGATTGGAGGCCCGCGAGAATATGCAGCATCTGTTAAAAGCGATTCAGACTTTGTCGGCCCGGGATCAGGAGATTCTCACGTTGAAATACACCGAGGGTTTGTCCTACCAAGAGATTGCCGAGGTGATGGGACTGACGGCAACCAATGTGGGCTATATCTTGTGCCAGGCCGTAAAAAGCATTCGAGATGATGTTTTAAGTGCGCGCGACGCAAGGATTATGGAAAAGAAGTATGGTGAATGACGAAGACCGCGGCAAAATTTTAGCACTCGTTCATAGCGAGCTGGAGCCCGTCGAAGCCGATCGCCTTCGCGCCCGTATGGAGAAGGAGGCTGATCTCCGGGCGGAATTCGATTCCTTGGCCGCGGTCTCTGATGACATTGAGGAATTGCTCACTCGCCCTGCGACGGACGATTTGTCGGATGAGCAACAGGCGAAAATCTTGGGTCGGAAAAAATCCCGGCGCATGGGATTTTTTCTGGCGGCGGCTTCCGCCATGGCTGCCGGTTTGGTGGCCGTGTTAATGTTGCCGCCAAGCGAGAATCTGCAAAATTTGGAAGGTGCTGATCAGGCCAAGGGGATTGTGGCCAGTGAACCTGTGGCCCCATTGGATGGAGAGACTTCGCAGGTCGCGGCTCCGCCACCTCAGGCCGTGTCGGCGCTACAAGAGGAGATGGCAGGGGCGGGAAATGTGGCGTCACCCGACAATCTTGTTCCTCCGGCGCAGGGTCCGACTCGTTTGGGTGGTCTTTCGGGGCGAAAAGAATCGAGAGAAGAAATGCCAGCTCATCAAGCTGAAAAGAAAGAAAAACCCAAGGCGAAATTGAAAGCGAAGCCGAAAACTAAGCTAGAAAAACAGGCCGACACACTTAAGAAGTCGCAGGTCAAAATCACAATGTCTGCTCGACAGAAAAGGCAGGTAGTGAATCAAGCACCGTCGAAGGGGGCCGTGGTTCAGTCCGCACCGCCCGCGGCCGAGCCGCCGTCCGCAGAGAAAATGGAAGTGGGCGAGATCAAGATGGCGCCACCTACCCAGAATGAAACTGTGGCGGATTCCGCAGATTCGTTTGAATCTTTCGACGATGGGGACAGTGCGCCCGCAGCTCAGCTAGAAAAACGTTCCCATCCGGATCGAAGTCGTCGCGATGATTTTGCTGATGCCAATGAACCCGCCATGGAAGCTGAATCGGACAGTTTGGTCGCCAATGAGTCCGTTGCGGATTCCGACAATTTTGTAGAAGGAACTTCGCCAAAGCCATTTGGGTCTTCCGGTGAAGGATCTTCAGCGCCAGCGCCAGCGCCCGCGCCCGCGGAACCCGCACCAGCTACCCCTGCGGAGCCGCTTCGAATGGGCGTTTATGCCAAGCGAGCTCAGTTCAGCAAAAACCTAGACCGCAAGAAAGCCCTTCATTTCATTCAGGTGAAGCTGGATGGCAAGGTCGGCTGCTTGCCGCCTGGAATGGCGGAGGTAAAGGTTCTGCAAGCTTCGATTCGCACGAAGGCCGATGGTTCGATCGTAAAGATTTCGACTCAGCCTTCAGGGTTGATTATCGCCGATTGCTTGCGCAGTCGTCTTGGCAACACGAAGAACGCCTTTCGCTCAAAAAATGGCAAGCCCGGCAGCATAATCCTGCAAATCAAAAACTTCGCCCCTTAACTCCGGGAATCATCATAGGTTTAGCCAATGCGGCAGATTGCGAGTTCTTTCTGGCTGATAATCGATGTAACCAAGGGCTTCCCACTCATGCGGGTCGCGGGCGAAGTCCTCCATTTGATTTTAAGGCGCCGGGCCGCCCATCCCGCAAACCCCCGAATCCATTTTCGATAATTTTCACGTGAATGAATTCTGATTACCGCATGCAAATGATTAGACGCTACGACAAGACGGTATCTCTTAATTCCATGGCGCTCGGCCAGAAGGTTCCACTGTCGGTGGATTTCCCGTTCTCTTTTTCGAAGATCGTGTCGACTCGAGGTAAGAATGAGATGAATCGCATGTCGCCTGGAAAGAGGTCGTGGACCTTTGCGCTTTCCTCGGGTTGGTCTGAATACCTTTTTCAGATTCATCATCTCGAACATTTTGAGTTGTTTCATAAAAAGTAACCTACCATGGAATTTCAAAAATCGATTTTTAGACGGATTGACCACGGCACTCGACTTTCAAGAAAACTGAAGGGCTGGCATTCAAAGGATGCTCTTGTCTTCAAACTAAAGAGTTCTAGGTCCAGGTGTGGCCCCCTACGACCTATCTTCGAATTTCTTTCAGTGAACCATTGATTGGCGCGATTTCTCGTCAATACTTATTTATAGTTTTTATATTTTTGCAAAAAAGCCGCCTTAAAATCAAATGGAGGACTTCGCCCGGCACCCGCCTGAGTGGGAAGCCCTTGGTTACATCGATGGGCTAAAGCTATGACTATATGGGTTCCTGGCCCTACAAACGTCTCAAAATAAGAACTTTCTAAGAACTCAATGCCTCGCTCGTGATGCTCTTTGAGAGCTCGAAAATCACTTTTAAAGAGAGGTAAAAAATGAAACGTTTAACGGATTCCCGAATTTGCGCTGCGATTTTTGCGGCCGTATTGTCGACATTGTCTACGTCCCCGTCCCCGGCCCAGGCCAAGTCGATCGTCTACCGTGGGGATCCATTGCCCCAGCAGTTGATCCATTTCAACACCTGTGAAGGCCTCGAAAAGCACGTCAATGAACAGTTCGCCAAACAGAACCAATATTACTACGGCCGAAGAGGATGGCTTAGAAAGGGCATGCGATCAGAAGGGCCGCCCCCGCCAGAACCCATGGTTCTCGAAGATGCTATGCTCGAGCAAGGAAACGATATGTTAGTGGCTCAGGAGGGATTTGCACTTCCGGCTTCGGCTGCGCCAAAAGCAGAATCGATCGGCTTCGCTGGAAAGGAAGCCAAAGCCAAGAGTGTGGTCGCGACCAATAACCAGGTCGACAATGTGGATGAGGCCGATTTCGTTAAATTCAACGGGCGTCATATTTTTCAGCTGCATGAGGGGACGCTTCGTATTTTGAAGGCATGGCCCGCCCGCGAGATGAATCAAATCGCGAGTCTCAACATTACCGGTCAGCCGATCGAAATGTTGGTTAACGACAAGCACGCCGTCATTATGTCGAACAGCGGTGCCCTGCTTAGAATTTCCGTCATCGACATTTCCAATCCGGCGAATCCCCGCGAGCTGACCCAGTTTGAATTGGCAGGTCAGTACAAAACCGCGCGGCTAATTGGGAATACGCTACGGATCGTGAGTCTGGATTACAATCCCGTTCAGACGCTCTTTGAACAACGGAGTGAGGAAGAAGACAATGGTTGGCTACAGAACCCGCGCGTTCGCCGCCGACTTCACATCCAGCCGACCGTGCAGATCATGGGCAATCAGCGTCGTGACATGGACCTAGTCAAAAACTGCGCGCAAGTATGGGTTCCTAAAGAGGGGGCTCCCCAGACTCTCACTCGCCTTGTCTCCATCGATCTGCAAGCCAAAAGCTACAAAGAGACTTTGGCCTTTGTTCGGCCCGATCACGTGTATGTGGCCATGAACAACCTCTACATGGCTCAGCAAGGGTGGGACTACAACAACTCGGATAGTCAACAGCCCTCAGCGTTACATAAGTTTTCTCTGGGACAGGAGATCGAGTACCAAGCCACCGGAATTGTAAATGGTCATTTAATTAACCAGTTCGCCATGGATGAGCACAAAGGCTATCTCCGTGTCGCCACCAATGGCAGCGAGAGAACCGGAAAAAACTTTTTCGGCAACGGGGGGCAGTGGAAGACCGTCAACCGAGTGCAGGTTCTTAAGCAAAAGGGAACGGCCTTAGATGTCATCGGGAAGACTCCCAATATGGCCGAGGGCGAAAGACTTTATAGCGTGCGCTTTGACGGCGAGCACGGGTATGTGGTCACCTTTCGTCAGGTGGACCCCTTGTTCACACTGGATTTGAGTCGCCCTCGTCATCCAAAAGTGGTGGGTGAGCTCAAAGTTCCAGGATTTTCCACCTACATTCACATGCTCGACTCTCAACATTTGCTAACAATTGGACAAGATGCGGATGAAAACACCGGTCGCCCTCGTGGCCTAAAGCTCTCGGTCTTTGATGTCAAAGATTTTGCCAAGCCGAAAGAGGTGAAGAGTTTGATCTTCAAGTCCAATGTTTCGTCCGAATCTTCATACGAGCACAAGGCCTTCAGCTTCTACCGCGAAAAAGGCATATTAGCGATTCCGGCGGCTCAAGCGGGGACGAAGAGCGCATTACTTCTGTTCAAGGTGACCACGCAAGACATTAAGTCCGCAGGCGAAGTCACTATGACGGACCTGTTTCCCAATCTCAACAACAACGCCACCGTTCGACGAAGTTTCTTTGCGGACAATGTGGTTTATGCGATTGGCGGGCAGGGGATTCGAGCGGCTCAGATTGACAATCCCAAAACGCCTCTAGCTACCGTGCTGTTCGACAATCAAGTGGCCGAATTCAGCTGGTAGGTTTGAGCTCTCACATGGCCCAATCCGAAAAGGGTTGGGCCATTTTTCTTAGGTCTTAAGCTCCGGGTGCACGCAACATTTTTTGAACTTCGGATATATGATCCTCTTCATCGCAGATCATTTCCCGTGCGTACTCTTCAATCATGACCGATTTGCCATCCGTTTGCTCTAAAAGAGCCTTGTAAAGCTGCAAGCTTTCGTTTTCGTGTTCTAAACTCTCTTGCAAAATATCGTTGATTGCGTGTTTGTGGGTCTCGAGTAGCGGTGCCAGTCGCAGTGAAGGATGTCCACCGAGTGTGGTGACCAATTCGCCTGCTCGAGTGGCGTGAGACAGGGACTCGTCGGCTTGCTCTCGCAGCCATTTAACGATCGGAATTCGATTGTGTCCAAAAACCATCAACGAATAGTGCGTGTAGCGAACCACGCCACTTAACTCTCGCTCCATGATCTGATTCAGTGTCTCGATGACTTTTGCGTTGTTCATAATCGGCCTCCTAAAGAGGGTAGCATAGAGTGGAATGGTGGAATCGTCAGGCCATTTTTAGCACCGCGCAATGTCATCTAACCTTTCGACAGGCTTCCCATGTCTGCATTCCTGCACAACAATGAGATATGACCAGTTCACATCTGCCTGTCTTTATTCATGATCTCGCTGTGATTCTGGTCACGGCGGGCGCTACCTCGTTGCTGTTTCGATGGATGAAGCAGCCCGTGGTGCTGGGGTATTTGGTCTCAGGCATTCTGGTGGGCCCTCATTTGACCTTTTTGCCCACGGTTTCCGACGTCGAGAATGTAAAACTTTGGGGCGAGATCGGAGTTATTTTCGTTCTGTTTTCACTTGGTCTTGAATTCAGCTTTCGACGTCTGCTGAAAATCGGAGGTCTCGCTGGAGTTACGGCGGCCGTCGAGACCAGTTTTGTTATGTTATTTGGTGTGCTCGTCGCCTCACTTCTTGGTTGGAGCCGCACCGATTCGCTTTTTTGGGGCGGAATGCTTTGTATTTCTTCGACTTCGATTATTCTCAAAGTCTTTGAGGAGAATGGGCTAAAGAGTCGTCAGTTTGCTCACCTTGTCACCGCTGTTTTAATTGTTGAAGATCTAGTGGCCGTCTTGTTGATGGTCTTGTTGTCGACGCTGGCTTTAGCCAAAGAGTTCGATGGCTTCGAGCTTCTTACGTCGGCCGCGCGCCTTGGATTTTTCTTGGTTCTGTGGTTTGTGGTTGGCTTATTTCTCATCCCCAACCTTATGCGCCACACCCGCCGGCTTTTGAGTGATGAGTCCGCGTTAATTTTTTCAGTGGGCCTGTGTCTGGCCATGGTTCTTATTGCCACGGGGTCTGGATTTTCGCCCGCTCTCGGGGCCTTTGTTATGGGGTCGCTCCTGGCGGAATCAAGCGAAGGTCATCGCATTGAAAAAGTCTTAGCGCCACTTCGAACGTTTTTTGGCGCTGTCTTTTTTGTGTCGGTCGGGATGTTGTTTGATCCCAGCGCCTTCGCCTCGAACTGGGAGATCATCCTTTTGATGTCGGTCTTGCTCATCATTTCAAAAACGGTTTTTGTTTCACTCGGAGCGCTTTCCGCCGGTGAAAAATTCCCCGTCGCCGTGACCAGCGGACTGAGTTTGACTCAGATTGGTGAATTTTCCTTCATTATTGCCGGTCTCGGCATGGGTCTAGGGGTCATCAGCCAAAAGCTTTATGCGCTGGCGGTGGGAGTCTCCATTGTGACGTCCTTTACTTCGCCATTACTGATTCGATCCGCCCCTCAAATCGTCGGGTGGATCGAGGCCCGCTTACCCCGTCGCTGGATGGAACTTCTGACCTATTACCAGGCGGCGCTCAATCGGCAGACGGGCACGCGTTTTGCCACTACATTGATCCGGGCCTACGCGCCACTGATGACAATCAACTTGGTCTTACTGATTGCGGTCACGTGGACGCTTCGACAAGTCTTTTTTCCGCGTCTTCTGCAAATGTTTGGTTGGTCCTCTTGGGTGGTATTGGGTGGTCTTGCCGTAAACATTCTCTGTGTGCTGCCGTTCTTGTACGGCTTGTGCTGGCGGGGCTTGTCTCCCGTTTGGGCGGAAAAACTCAGTCACTTTCCTCGGATGAAATGGTTCGACAAAGTCATCATTAGCGTGCGTTCGCTGGCGGGTGTTTTTGTGTTCTTAGTGATTGCTGCCCAGTACATGAGCTGGCGGATGGTTTCTGGAATTTCTTTAGTGGGTATGGCGCTTCTCGGCTTTGTGTTCTATCGATATGCGGGCCATCTTTACCGGCAGCTCGAAGTCCAGTTTTTGGATCAACTTGGCAGCTCGGCCGCAGCGACGCAGAGGCCTAAGGAGCTTCTCCCGTGGGAGGGACATCTGGTGGAACTGTCTGTTTCGCCCAATTCGCCCCTTTGCGGACTCTCGCTGGAGGCCATCGGTCCCCAAGAAGCTTTCGGTGTTATGATTGCAGCCATAGATAGAGGACGAAAACGAATTTTGGCACCGAAGGGAACGGATTTCGTCTTTCCGATGGATCGTCTGCAAGTGGTTGGGGCCGATGAAAGTGTGGAGAGATTGAGGCGCCTGGCGGAGATGTATGAGGACGGTGAGGAAGGTGAAGAGCATGGGCTTGAACTTCAGTCGGTGGTGTTAGCTCCGGACTCTCCTTTGTGCGGTCAGACTTTGCGTGAATCCAATCTTCGTTTAATGGTGGATGGTCTGGTGGTGGGGGTCGAGCGTGACGGCGCTCGACAGTTGCAACCACCACCCGATTTGCAAATGCGAGCGGGCGATCGTCTGTGGATCGTTGGAGACCCAGAGAAAATCGAAAATTTAAATCGGGGAGAGAGTACATGATTGGACTTTTGCTAGCGATCGGGAGCGCCATATCATGGGCCTCACCGGCGGAGCTTTTGCAACCCTACAGCGAACAAGCGCTTCGTTTGGAAGTCGTTAAATTTCGGCCAAAAAGTGGGTATCATTTTAGCCTAACGGCACCGCAAAAGTGTGGAGATTCGTCACCCGTCGAGCTAACTGCGCGAGAGATCCTTTGTCAGTTCGCTCATGCGGGGCCGCAAGTGGCGACGTTAAATGTCTGCGATGATAAAGAAACATTCTGCAAGCCGGTGTCGGTGGCTCTTCGAATTGAAGAGCAGTCCAAACCCAATTCCGAGCTGCTTGTCAAAAACCAAGATCTGAATGAAGAAGTTAAGAAGAAGCTTATACCCGGGTTTATCTCCGGGGATCCGGCCGCGATGAAGGCGGAGGTTGAACGCCGCGGTCATCCTGTCCTTTTGATGATTAGCACGGATTGGTGTCCGCCATGCAATGAGACTAAGGAGTACCTTTTCAGGAACCCCGAAGTTTTAAAAGCCATGGAAACGTTGACCAAAGTTTATGTCGATGGCGATAGTTTGATCGCGGGTCAGTGGGATGCGGAAGTTCCTTATCGTTATTACCCCTCTTTCGTTTTTTTGAACGATCGTTTTCAGGAGATCGGGCGATACACCGGAGAGTTGCGGGCGCAGGATTTTTTGACGTGGCTCGAGCAAAATCGAATTCACTTGGATGATCCTATCGTGCGGCTAAAGAAGCGGGTCTTTCAACGGCAAGAGGGCGGGTTTTGGCGAAAAATGGTCGACTGGGTCTCGGGTGCTTCGGAGGACGAGAAATCGAAGGACGAAGAGCGCTTAATGGCTTGGGCCTTGGATCAGGAGGACCATGATTTGATTGCCCGACTCGGCGATGGATCTAGATTTTCAAGTCTTCAGATTGCCTTCGGTCGTTATCAACTGGGCAAATTGAGCGAAGAGACCAGTCAGTCCGAGCGGATCACTCTGCTTAAAGGATTGGTCAGTCAGGCGCTCAACAGGGAAGATTGGGCTGAGCTTTTGGACGAGTTGTGCGAAATGGATCTTGCGGCCTGCAAGCCTGAGGCAGAGAAGGTTCCCCTGCGGCTCGACTACTTAGCGAATCTCCAGGGGCTAACGTCTTCCGAGAAGGATAGCGTGATGGCCGAGGAACAGTATTACTTTATGCAAATCTTTAAGAAGCTGAACAACACTAAAGAGATGCGGCGATTCGCGCAAACCTGTGTGCAGACGTATGAAAAGCTGGGTCAGCAAAGTCAATTGGGTCAAGCGCGGGGGGCGTGGCAGGGGATCGTACCTTGTCTAGAAGAAATGGGCGATTTTAAAACGGCGGAAGCTCGTCTTAAGACCTTAATCGAGCAGTACCCCAATGAAGCGACTTTTTTACTCCGTATGGCGAGGTCCTGGCGCAAACGACAGAACCTAATCGAAGCTTTGAAATGGATCGAGAAGGCCGAAAAGGTGGCGTATGGAT
>JBFWON010000070.1:0-23041 GCA_050250515.1 Bdellovibrionales bacterium
TCAAATCGGGCATCTTCAATTTAGCGATGTCCGTGATCTGCGCCATAGTGACCTTGCCGACCTTGTCCTTTTGCGGTTGCTTAGATCCGCTTTCGATTTTAGCGGCCTTCTTCAATAGCACCGACACGGGAGGCGTCTTGGTAATGAAAGTAAACGATCGATCGGAGAAAACAGTAATGATCACCGGAATGATCATGTCGCCCTCTTTTTGAGTGCGAGCATTAAACTGCTTACAGAACTCCATGATGTTTACCCCATGTTGTCCGAGCGCCGGTCCCACGGGAGGTGCCGGATTGGCCTTCCCTGCCGGAATCTGTAGCTTGATAAGGCCTGTGACCTTTCTTGCCATTTTCCCACTCCTTCATCAGAGGTTAACGTTTGGCTTGAGGCCCTATGCCCCAAACCGCTTCTTCAAATCAGGCTTTTTCGACCTGAACAAAATCCAATTCAACAGGTGTCGGTCGACCAAAAATGCTGACCAAAACCTTCACTTTGCCTTTTTCGTGATTGATATCTTCTACGGTGCCGTTGAAATTACTGAACGGCCCATCAACCACCACCACGTTCTCGCCAACTGAGAACTTCACTTTTGGTTGTACTTTTTCTGCACCCAATTCCATCTGGCGAGTCACGCGCATGACTTCTTCTTCAGGCACTTCTGGTGGCTTGATCTTACTGCCGACAAAGCCTGTCACTTTCGAGGCGTTCTTGACCAAGTGCCAAGTCTCGTCTGTCAAATTCATCTGTACAAAAATATAACCAGGGAAGAATTTGCGAGATCGTGTTGCCTTTTTTCCCTTTACCAATTCCACAACGTTTTCCGAAGGAATAAGAATCTGGCCGAAGCGGTCTTCCATGTGCAACGACCGAACGCGCTCCTCAATAGAAGCTTTCGCCATCTGTTCACAACTCGTCTGTGTATTGACGATGTACCACTTCAAATTTTTCGCCGCTTCTTGCGCCTTGGCGTCGGTCGATTCTGTCGTATCGTTCGCCATTACCATTCCTTCCTAATTCACAAAGGCTTTGATTAATTGGCTAGCGACTAAGTCATAGACGCCAAGCCCAATGCCCGCCAAAACAACCATCACACAGCACACGATGGTCATCGCCACCGTGTCTTTACGTGAAGGCCAAACCACCTTACGAACTTCGGTCACCGCCTCATCGGCAAAGACCTGAATTTTTGGATTCAAAAACAGAGCAAAAAAGGTGAGCAAACCAATCGCAACTGGAACCCCGTGCTTGACGGCTTCCATATTGTGATAGCGCGCCACTGGACCGAATGTGCCGGCCAAGGTCTCGAAGATCATGGAGCTGGCCAAGTAGGCCAGAAAACCACAAGCCACCAAGGCTGCGTTCACGATACTCTGATTTTTCTTTTCAACATCCATCTTCCGTATCCAACTTCTTTCATAGCCAAATCTTGTTGGCAGGGCAGGAGGGATTCGAACCCACAACCTAACGATTTGGAGTCGTTCGCTCTACCGTTAGAGCTACTGCCCTTCTACCGCTTGATACACCAAAGGGACCCTCCCTAAAAAAGGTCCCTTACGGTGGTTTTTACCAATTCAAAAACCGTCAATTACTCAGTAATTGCGGTCACCACGCCGGCGCCGACGGTTCGGCCACCTTCGCGGACTGCGAATCGCAACTCTTTTTCCATCGCGATAGGCGCAATCAACTCAACATCCATTTCGACTCGGTCACCAGGCATTACCATTTCGGTGCCTTGCTTCAGAGTCACAACGCCCGTTACATCCGTTGTACGGAAGTAAAATTGCGGACGGTAACCATTGAAGAATGGAGTGTGACGTCCGCCTTCTTCTTTGGTCAGAATGTATGCTTCACACTTAAATTTCTTGTGAGGCTTAATCGAGCCCGTCGCCGCGATCACTTGTCCACGCTCCACTTCCTCTTTCTTGGTACCACGGAGCAAGCAACCTGCGTTGTCACCGGCGCGGCCTTCGTCGAGGAGTTTTCGGAACATTTCAATTCCAGTGATAGTGGTTTTCGTAGTTGGGCGGATACCCACGATTTCGATCTCTTGACCGACTTTGATAATTCCGCGCTCGATACGACCAGTCACCACAGTTCCACGACCCGAGATCGAGAACACGTCCTCGATCGGCATCAAGAACGGCTTGTCGATAGCTCGCTGAGGCTCCGGGATGTAAGTGTCGCAAGCTTCCATCAGCTTCATGATAGCCTGTTCACCAATTTCACCTGTGTCGCCTTCAAGAGCCTTTAGAGCCGAACCTTTTACGATCGGAATGCTGTCGCCTGGGAATTCGTATTTGCTGAGAAGTTCGCGAACTTCCAGCTCAACTAGGTCCAAAAGTTCTTTATCGTCGACCATATCGACTTTGTTCATGAACACCACGATCGCAGGCACACCGACCTGACGAGCGAGAAGAATGTGCTCACGAGTTTGCGGCATGGGGCCGTCGGCTGCCGACACCACAAGAATCGCACCGTCCATCTGGGCGGCACCAGTGATCATGTTTTTCACATAGTCCGCGTGACCGGGGCAATCCACGTGAGCGTAGTGGCGATTGGAAGTTTCGTACTCCACGTGCGAAGTGGAGATCGTGATTCCACGCTCTTTCTCTTCCGGCGCTTTGTCGATCTGATCGTAGGCCATAGCGCTGGCGCCACCTTTTTTCGCTAGGACAGTTGTGATCGCCGCGGTCAATGTTGTTTTACCGTGGTCCACGTGTCCGATGGTCCCGATGTTGACATGCGGCTTGTCCCGCTTAAAGGTCTCTTTTGCCATTGTGAATCTCCTCCTGATTCGCTTTCGTTTTTTTAACTAACCAAAACCAATTTACTGGAGCCCATGGTGAGACTCGAACTCACGACCTCACCCTTACCAAGGGTGTGCTCTACCCCTGAGCCACATGGGCGGCATCCAACTCAATTTGGAGCGGGAGACGGGTCTCGAACCCGCAACCCTCAGCTTGGAAGGCTGATACTCTAGCCAATTGAGCTACTCCCGCTCATCTCTTCCGCATCGTTTGGTGGAGAGGGTAGGATTCGAACCTACGTAGGCGTGAGCCAACGGATTTACAGTCCGTCCCCTTTAGCCACTCGGGCACCTCTCCACTACTGGAGCTGGCTATGGGACTCGAACCCGCAACCTGCTGATTACAAATCAGCTGCTCTACCAATTGAGCTAAGCCAGCAGCTCGCCGAAGCAAACAACTCCCCGCCTTTAAGACAAAGAAACGCTTGACCCGCGATATGCAAACACCTCTTCTACTGAGCCTGGTCTTTGCAGTCAAAGTGTATTTCTAGGGAATTTTCAGCAGTTAAGTCCCACGGTTTGGTCCCGATTTGGGCCCGTCCCTGCGGGAGTAAGGGGATCTTAATTAGACTGCAAAAAATTCAGGATTATGTGAAATGCGTGTTGCGGCATAAGTCCGGATTTAGGGCAGGTTTGGGACGATGGCTCCCTAATAATGGCTCAACTCGCTACCATGGGGAGATGAAACATCTTAAAATATCCCTACTCTTCCCATTTGTTTTTGTATTTTCGAATAGTTGGGCCACCACTGGCCCGGCCGCAGTCCAGCCCGAGCAGGCCCTGACTTACCTGCAAAATGGCAATCTGAGATTTCTGAAACCCTCCCTCCGACGAGATGGGCAGGCAAAAAAAGACGTGCAACGCCTAAGTTCTGGGCAAAATCCGCATTCCGTTGTGGTCTCGTGTAGCGACTCAAGGGTCCCCCCTGAGATCGTCTTCGACCAGAAACTCGGGGAGCTATTTGTCATTCGCACGGCAGGTCAATCCCTAGATGACAATGCCGTGGGTAGCGTCGAGTACGCCGTGGAGCACCTCGGCACAAGGCTGTTGACGGTAATGGGGCACACTTCTTGTGGGGCGGTCACCGCCGCCCTTAAGACATTAGATGGAAGTACCGCGGGATCCCCTGCCCTAGATAGTCTTCTTGAAGAGATCCATCCCCGAATCAAAATGTTCAAAGGGCAAGAGCCAAGCTCTGGTGTTGAGAAGGAATCCCTTGCCAATGCCACCGGCGTGGCTCACGACCTGATCAAGCAATCCAAGGTCATTGCCAAGAAGTGGGAGTCCGGAGAGCTCTGGATCGTTCCGTCTCTTTATAATTTAAAAACCGGCGAGGTGAAGTTTATGCCTCGATTAATGAACCCCACCGGCCGCGAGCCCACGAAGATGTCGCCGAACGAAGAAAAAGTTCGCGAGCACTAAATTAACCCAGGCCACTTCCCTTGGATGAAAACTTATAGGTCGGTGATCCCGATGGCGCGCCAGTCTCCTCGATTTTGAGAGTGTGAGTCCAGTAACACTCTTTTTCGAAGGGAGGCTCACCGCAACTTCCAGCCTCAAGGTCGTACACTGTCGTGCTCGGATCGTTCGTTTTCTTTTTGTACACGCCACGGGTGTGCCAAAAGTGGACACCTTGATAAGAGTCCCCGTCGTAGTAAATATTGATCTCGCCTCGATGATTTAAGTAAATCGTGGCGAGAGCCAGAGCCTCTTCGCGAATTTCACGCCCAGCGAATTCGCCCTGCGAACGCGACAACTTGTAAGTCGTCACCTGACCTCGAAGCTGTTGAGTTGTGACTTTTTCGATGATCAGGTTGTCTTGGTAGTCGCATAACTCAGTCCGACCGCACGGTTTGACCGAAAGTGCGTACCGTTCAGTCAAAGTCGAATCTTTAATCTCGGAACTAACGGTTCCCTGCCAGAAGGACATGAGTTGACCGTGATTGTCCTTAAAAAGATTTTCGATTTCGGACCGATGTTCCACCAGCAGCGAAAAAATATCTAAGGTTTCAGAATGAAGAGGGTTCCCATTTAATGGCGCATCATCACCGATCGCGGCGGCCAAACCAGAAAATAAAAACAAAGTCGCGAGCACTAGATTTTTCATCAAAACTCCTTTGAAAGGGAGAATTAGTCGGGATCCCCCACTAAGGCAACCGAAGTTACTTTTGGTTCGGACGATTCGGTCGGTTCGGGCGATCCGTTCGTGGGCGGCGACGACGTTCACCGTCGGGCGGCATATTTTGTCCTGGTCGATCACGCCCTGCTTCCGGTGGCGTAGGAGCGCCTTCCCGTTTCATTGGATGCTCAAACTGCTGACGAAGATTCGGGCGCTGGCGGTCTCTCCTACCATCGGGCGACGGACGCCCATTCTTATCCAAGGGCAGATCGCCGCGCTTCTTCATTTCCTCCAAACGCTTGCGCGGCACTGGAACCGGTGGCGCCGGAGGCTTTTGATTTTCAATCGTAAGGGAAAATCCAGCCTTGACCACAGTGGGTGGCCCAGGATTTCCAGAATTTTCAATTTTAGAGACCTGAACAGAGCCCAGAAAAGTAACGACTTCCGAGACGCCCCGCTGGGAATCATAGCGAGTCAAAAAGTCGGTGCCTCGCACACCAGAAACTGTGGTGGGCGTCTTGACTTCAAAAGACTCGCCTGGCTCCTTGTATTCTTGTGCGAGAGCACTGCGTACAGCCCCATAGAGAAGATCTAGAATCGAAACCTTCTTTTTGTTTGTCGTCCGATAGGTCGACAGCTGAAGCTCAGTGCTAGAGTCGAGGTACAAAAGATTGTCGTCGACCATGCGGATCACCAGCTGCGCATCGGCGCCAGTTTTGACCGCATCGCCTTCACAGATGCTCTCTCCAACCCGAACCTTTTTCCAATCTGACTCGCCCTGCTTTCGCCCTTCGGTCGACTCCCCAATCACTTTGGTAAAAACACCACAGGCCGTGTCTTGAGCAAACGCAGGATAAAGACAAAAAACAAAAGACAAAAGGCCAGTCAAGTTCATCGAAAGCTCCTTACGAGATCCATTCATTGTGAGGGGGGAGGTGCGTGAAGGCAAGATCGGCGACAGACGCGCCGATCTTGAAATTCAAAATTAACGGGGGGAGCAATCGAGCGTAATGTCGCGGGTCTTGTCGGGGGTGACAAGGACCATATGGATCGTCAAGTCACTTCCGTGCTTGATCAGTTCACCCTGCACGTCTCCCTGACCACCACGAACTAAATCCGCCACACCTTCGAAATCAAGACGATCGCCGGAGCAATTGGCGATGTAACTATAGTTACGCGCATGCCGATCCAGCAAAGGGTGCAAATTGGGCGTTTGATGACGAATGCCATCCGCTGAGATTTCACCGCCGCCATCCACTTGATAGGTCGTCACACCGCCACGATCGTACTGAGTGACTTCAATTTGCTTGCTAAATATTCCGTACCGACATGAGTACGTTCCCGCCAAGTTGGGGCAAGCATAGCTGAGAGCCGGAAAGAGTAGAGTAGCCAATAGGAAAATCTTTGATCGCATAGTTCCCTCCTTAGAAACACGCTTGTTATTGATGGAATTAATCGAGCCATTCGACCGAAATAGAGTCAAGACTCCACTCATGCTGAGTCATTCAGCAAACATGATTGTAAAAACCTTTTCCCTAGAGGTTTAGGAATTCGTGAAACGGCTAGCGAAGGCCCTTCGGAATGACTACATAGCGCAAAATTTCGAATGCTCCATGTGTCGCCAGAGCCAAGACAGCCGCGGGAATTGCGCCAATCAAAATGGTCGGAATGTCGTTGATTGCCAACCCTGTCACGATCGGCGCCCCGTAACCGCCCGCGCCGATCAGAGCAGCCAAAGTGGCGGTTCCGATCCCAATAATGGCCGAAGTTTTTATTCCCGCTAAGATTTGCGGGCTGACCAAAGGAAGCTGAATTCGCCACATGGATTGCCATCGGCTCAAACCCAAGGCTTGGGCCGTTTCGCGATAACTCGGATCCAAGTGGGTCAAACCTGTATAAACTCCCATCACAATCGGCAACAGACCGTAAAGAAAGAGTGCCACCAAAGCCGGCAGCTGACCAATTCCAAAGACCGGTATCAAAAAACAAAGTAGTGCAAGCGACGGAATCGTTTGAACCGTCCCCGCCAAAAGTAAAATGGCCTGGCCTAACAACGGCGAACCCGAGGCTAAAATAGCGAGTGGAAGACCAATGAGAATTGCCGCACCTAAGCTGATTCCCACAAGATAAAGATGCTCACGAGTTCGCTGCCCAACTTTTCTCACGAGACTGGCCGATGCAGAAGGGTCATTGAGATTGAGATACTGGGCGATCACGGTCGCAAATTCTTTTTTCTGCAAATCGACCTCGCCGTTCAACTGCCGCATTTTGGCGGTGTCAATCGTGCCCTCCAATTTTTGCGTGAGCGTTTGCCAAAGCTGAGGCTGAGTGTTCACAAAAGACTGCCTGGCTAAGATGACTGCAAAATAGTTCGGAAAAAACCTACGATCGTCTTCCAAAACGACCAGATCTAGTTTTTCGACTTTGGCATCGGTTGTGTAGACCTCGCAGACATCCACTTTCCCACTCTCCAATGCTGAATAGATAAGAGAATGGTCCATTCTTTGGACATGTCGCGAGGGAATCTTAATTCCGTAGGCCTTAGACATAGCCTCGTAACCATCCGATCTTGACATGAACTCGTATGAGAAGGCGAAGCGAGCCTCTTTTGCAATCTTTCGCAAATCACTCATGTTTTTAAGCGAATATTTCTCAGCAAATTCGCGTCGAACGGCCAAAGCATAAGAGTTATTAAAGCCAATCGGTTTCGAAACCACCAGCTTGAGTGGATCCAATGCCCCCTGCATGTCCTCCAAAGTCTTCAGACTCTTGTCTTTCAAAATGGCTTCGGTCAACGTGCCCGTGTACTCCACATACATATCCACTTTGCCATTCAAAAGCGCTTCGTAGATCAAACCGGTGCCACCCATACCAAAATGCCGGATGACGGTTACATCTCGCTCCTGTTCTAAGGTCTGCGCCAACAGTTCACCCATCAAAAAACTTTCGGTGAAAATCTTAGAGCCGACATTCACCTGAGCGGCCTGAGCGAAAACCGAAAAAAGAGACAGCAAAACTAGGCCTCCCCTCATCATGTCATTCGCTCCTGAAAAATCAGCCTCTGGGCTCCGACAAAATCCTTAACAAACTGGGACTGGGGCGAATCAATGAACTCACGAAACTGGCCATGCTGTACCATTTTGCCTTCGTGAAACAAAGTGATGCTATCACCGAAGAATGAGGCCTCCCCTAAGTCATGGGTGACTAAGATCACCAATTTCTTGAGTCGAGAAAAAATAATTTTAAGATCCTCCTGGAGGCGAGCCCGAATTAAAGGATCCAAAGCTCCAAGGGGCTCATCCAGCAATAAGATCTTGGGGTCCTGAAAAAGAGCGCGGACCAGCGCCGCCCGCTGACGCTGACCACCTGATAGCTGGCGAGGAAAACGGTCCCACCATTCGGACTCGAAGCCGACGATTTCCCCCAACTCCTCGACCCGCGAATTCATGGCTTTTTCCTGCCAACCGGCCAGCTTGGCCGCCAAGGTTACATTGGCGCGAATATTCAGATGAGGAAAGAGACGACCTTCTTGCGGCAGGTAACCAATTTTTCGAGTCATCTCGGAATTCAGTGGCGATGTAACCTGATCCGAGTCGATCTCAATGCTGCCTGAGTCGAATTCCTTCAGACCCATGATACACTTCAATAGAGTTGATTTACCACTTCCACTGGAGCCAAGAAAAATATGGGTTTGATGCTCAGGAAGCTCCAGAGAGACATTTTGTAGAGCATACTGCTCATTATACTTCTTGCTCACATCTTTTACACGAATCACTGATTTCATTAATAACAATGAGGGCCTGCATGGCAACCCTATCAGGACATTTTCTTTAAAAAAAGACGGCAAGACGAGGAGAAAGGATCTGAATCTTGCGATTATGAGTTGTCGCGATGTGAGCCAGACATTTTTCAGAGAAGAATCCCACATGGGTTGGGTCCTTCGTGTAATACCAATTCTCTAAGATTTGCTCGGGTTCACGAATCGAGGTCATAACGAAAACAGGCGCCAAGTCCTTCGCGCTCGAGAATAATTTTTTGAAAGTTTCGCCAGGATGAAAGAAATGTTCGCAGGCCTCCGTACACGTTACAAAATCGAACACTTTTTGCCCCATCACCAAACGGGGAAAAAAATACGGATCATAAACCCGCATCTCAAAACCCCTTCGCCGAAGAAGATCCGCCAAGACTGTCGTGGGACCACAACCAAAATCGAGGCCCAACGCCCCGACTTGCACACGATCACCGGCGGCTTCGACCACGGGCTGCAGAAAGTTCACGTATCCCTGGTCTTCAATTGAATTGTTGTGAAGTCGGTAGCGATTCGATTCCTCTTCAGCCACAAGCCAGGTGGAAGAAGGCTTAAAAACGAAATCGCATTTTTCACAGCGTCTAAAACGCTGTCCTTGAAAAGCAGACGTCGCGCGACAGCCACAAAGCCTGCAAATTTCTTCGTTCATGCTCATGGAGGCTACTGCCTTTGTTGACGAAAGGTCTCAAACATCGCGACGGCGGCGGCGATGGAAACATTGTAGCTGGCACCTGGATCCGACTGTGGGATGGAGATCAATTCGTCGCAAACAGAGGCAACGGACTTCCGAAGGCCCGAAGATTCGCCACCCAATACCCACACCACTTTTTCGGGAATTTTGTGATCCGTGAGGCTCTGCTTGGCCTCATGAGAAAGACCTAAAATCCAATAGTCGTGGTCCTTAAGCTCTTTAAGTCGATTCGGCAAAGCATGATCAGACTCTAGTGGGATATGCTCGACCGCCCCCTGTGCCACTTTGGATACCGCCGGAGAGAGCGAAGCCGAACGATGTTCAGGGGTGAGAACACCATCCGCACCCATAAGCCAGGCCGTTCGAAGAATGGCGCCCAAATTGTGCGGATCCTCCACTTCATCAAGAGCTATTAAAACGGATCTTGGCCGATTTAAAATCTCAGTCCATTTGATTTCGGGTTGCTCATTCGCGAAGGCCACAACACCTTGATTGGCGCCCGTGATTTTATCTAGCGCTCCAGGCGCATGAGCTTCTATTTTGCATCCTGCCCGACGCGCCATCTGCTCCAACTCGACGAGATCAGGATGATCTTGAAACCGATCGCGAATCCAAAGAGCTGAAACCGCACGTGGCCGAACTTTTAAAACCTCGCGAACCGCGTGAATGCCCACAACCACTCGACCCTTCGGTTGAGCGTCCCGTTTCGGCGGGCCTCCCTGTGGGCGAGGCCGATGGCCTCCGCCGGGTCTAGTGGGTCTTTTGAATTTCTTCATAGTACGCCTTAGCTGCGAGGGCTGGATCCAACGAAGCATATATCGGTCGGCCGACAACGAGGGCATTGGCACCTCGGCGCAGAGCCGTCAACGGATCGGAGACTCTCTGTTGGTCGCTGCGATCTTCGTGTCCCAGACGAATTCCGGGCGTGACCAAATAAGTCTCGGGGCAGGCCTGCCGAAGTCTTTCCACCTCTTCTGGTGAACAAACAAGACCCGTAATTCCACAGTTCACGGCCAGTTTCGCCAATGTCATCACTTGCTCCGCTATCGGCTGCTGATCCGAATTCGGCGCGAGCGTATCTTGCTTAAAGCTTGTCAAAATGGTGACTGCCAAAACCCGAAAAGGACGAACCTTACACAACTCGAACTCGAGCTCCGCCAATTCTCTGAGGGCCACAGAGCCCGCCTGCGCGTGGACGGTACAAAAGCTGGCCCCGCAATCAAAAGAAGCGCGGACCGCCGCCGTCATCGTGCTTGGGATGTCAAAATACTTGTTGTCGACAAACAAAGAGCCATGGCGCGAAATTTCCTTAAGTAAACCTTCGCCATAGCGAAGGGCCAGACGCGGACCAACCTTAAATCCTCCCACGAAAGCGCGCGTGCTCTTAACCAAGTGTAAAGCGGACTCGTTGTCATCTACATCGAGAGCGACAAAGATGGGGTTGGAAATTTGAGCCTTCACCTCGGCTGCTCCCGAATCCAGCTCTGAATTTTTTCAACGACCGCATGGGGCGCCACTTTGTCGATCTGTTTAGTCTTGCGCTGAACGATTTCGATCTCGCCACTCGCCAAGCCGCGAGCTCCGATGTTCACTCGCAAAGGCATTCCCAAAAGATCGGCGTCTTTAAATTTAACTCCCGGGCGCTCGGCCCGATCGTCGACCAAACAATCGATTCCACTGGCTTGAAGCTCTGAATAGATTTTGTCGCTGAGGGACTTAGCTTCTTCTTTGTCGGGATCAAGTAAGCAAATATGGACCGCAAACGGGGCGATGGACACCGGCCAAACAATGCCATCTTTGTCATGGCTCTGCTCAATGACCGCCTGAACGGTTCGGGTAATCCCGATGCCGTAACACCCCATTTCAATCGGTTTCAAAACGGTTTCTGGGCTCAAATAGTTCGCTTCCATCTTTTTCGAATACTTGGTGCCGAGATAAAAAATATGCCCCACTTCAATCCCGCGGAAGGACTTGAGTGGTCCTTTACCATCTGGCGAAAGGTCCCCTTCTTTTGCCAGTCGGAAATCTCCGGTCGCGGTCACTTTAAAGTCGCGGCCATGGTTGACGCCCTTCAAATGAAAGTCATCTTTGTTGGCGCCGACAATGAAATTTCTTAGGGGCTCCACTCCATAATCCATCAAAATCGGAATTTTCAGTCCTACGGGTCCGCAACTTCCAGGAGAAGCATTGGTCAAATTTCGAACCTCCACGTCGTTGAGTAAAAGAGGAGGATTAGCCAAGCCAAAGTGGTTTTTCAATTTCACCGGATTGACCTCGTCAGAACCCCGCAACAAAACCGCCACGGGATTTAGCGTTTTGGGATCATCGCTGGCCGAGAAAAACATGGTTTTCACCAACTGATGGGGCGGGACGCCCGTCGCTTTAGCCAAGTCGTCAATGGTGCGCAGACCCGGAGTCGCGAATTCCGAAACGGATTCGGCGCCAACCGCTGAAGCCGTGACAGGTTTCGCATCCTGCGCGGGACAAACTTCAATGTTGGCGGCGAAATCACCTTGCTCACACACTAGAAGCTGGTCTTCACCGCTGTCCGCGAGCACGTGGAATTCCTGCGACTGGTTGCCCCCGATATTTCCAGAATCCGCTTGCACGACTCGAAAGTTGACCCCGAGTCTTGAAAAAATCGCGGTGTAGGCTTCATGCATTTTTTCATAGGCCCGCTGAGCGCCCTCTTTATCCGCATCGAAGCTATAGGCGTCTTTCATAATGAATTCACGACCCCTCATCAGGCCAAACCGAGGGCGAATCTCATCACGAAATTTGGTCTGAAATTGATAGAGGTTAAAAGGCAGGTCCCGATAGCTTTTCACATCTCGTCTGACATAGTCAGTGATCACTTCTTCGTGGGTGGCACCCAAACAAAAATCATGGCCATTTCGGTTCTTGAGCTTTTGCAAACCATCGCCCATTTCCTTCCATCGGCCGGTCTCCTCCCAGAGTTCACGAGGTTGCACCATCGGCATTAAAACTTCGACACAGCCCCGCTTGGTGAGCTCATCCCGAACGATGCCTTCGAATTTTCTCAGACTTCTGAGCAGCAGATGTCCGTAGGTATAAATGCCGGGGGCGACTTTGCGCATATAGCCCCCGCGCACCATCAAAACGTGACTGGGGATCTCGGCGTCTGCCGGGGCTTCTTTAAGTGTGAACAGATATCCGCTGGACCATTTCATGTGCTGTTAAACCTCTATGCCGTAAGCCTTAATTTTTCGATGTAAGTAACTTCGTTCGAGCCCAATGGACTCGGCCGTCTTTGAAATATTACCTTGATTCTCACCAATCTTTTGCAAAAGGAACTCCCGCTCGAATCGGGCGCGCGCCTCACGAAAAGTCATAAGACCGGCCTCCTCAGGGTTGGAGGTTGTGACCTCAGTCAAGCCGGCAAATCTTAAATCGTGAACATCGACGTAATCACCGGGCGTGAGAATGTACACCCGTTCAATAAAATTACGAAACTCCCTGACATTGCCGGGCCACGGATAAATCTGCATCATTTGCATGGCACCGTCCGAGAACACTTTGCGTTTGTATCCGTTGTTACGCAAGAACTGATCACCAAAGTAATCCGCGAGGAGCACAATGTCCTCTTTCCTCTGCCTGAGGGGAGCCACCCTGAGAGGCACTACATTGAGTCGGTAGAAGAGATCCTCGCGAAACCGGCCCTGTTTGATTTCTTCTTCAAGATTCTTATTGGTGGCCGCGACCACTCGCACATCGATGTCGATGGGTTGCTCGCCCCCCACTCGATAAAATTTTTGCTCCTGCAAGATACGCAAGATTTTAGCTTGGGCATCCAGGCTCATATCGGCGATCTCATCTAGAAAAAGTGTCCCGCCATTGGCCAGATCGAACTTTCCTTTCTTCGCCCGCTCGGCGCCGGTAAAGGCGCCCTTCTCGTAGCCAAAAAGTTCAGCTTCGATTAAATCCTTTGGGATCGCGGCGCAATTCACCTCGACCAAAGGACGCGCGGCTCGGTGACTGAGGTAGTGAATATTCTGGGCAACGAGCTCCTTGCCCGTTCCGTTTTCCCCTGTGACCAAAATCCAAGCGTTGGATGTGGCCACTCTGGCAATCATCTGCTTCAGATTTACCATCACGGGGCTTTCCCCAATCAAGGCAATGTTCTTGCGCAGCTTCGACAGCAGAGCATTCTTTGCACTGAGCTCTCGTTTGAAGTTCAGAATATTGGCGATCAAAATGCTAATTTTGTCCATGGACAACGGCTTTTCAACAAAGTCCCAAGCGCCGTTCTTGACTGCGCGAACTGCAGTTTCAATCGTTCCATGGCCCGACATGATGATGAATTGGCAATCGGGATACCCACCCTTTTTGGCTTCCTCTAAAACCTGCAGACCATCCATATCTCCGGGCATCCAAATGTCTTGCAAGACAATGTCGGGGCTGAACTCACGAATTTTCTCAAGTCCCTGCCGACCGCCACTGGCCGAATCGACAACAAATCCGTCGTCCTTTAATGCGGCCGACAAGGCTTCTACGATCGGTCGCTCATCATCGATAATTAGAATTTTTGTGGTCGTTTTCATGCTCGCCCCTCCCGGACGGGTTCCTGCCTACGTACGATCTTTTGAGTCGTCATCGTTTGCACCACAGGCAGCTCGATTATGAACTTGGTTTCGGTTTTACCATCGGAGAACACTCGAATGAATCCATGATGGTCTTCGACCATGCGCTTCACAATGGCAAGTCCAAGCCCCGTGCCATGCTCTTTCGTGGTCATGTAGGGCTCAAACACCCGCTCTTGGATTTTGGCCGGGATTCCAGGGCCGTTGTCCTCGACTTCCAGGCGAGCGATCTTCAGAACTGCGTCGTAAAAGGTTCGAACGAGCACACGCCCATTGGCGGCGCCTTGAACCGCCGTCAAAGCGTTGTCCAACAAGTTGTTAATAATTCGACGGAGTTGATCCGGGTCAAAAACAAACTGCGGTAAGTCTTGGTCCGCTGTAAAGACAATCTCGGGATGCGCTTCCGATTGTTGGAAAATTCCAATCGATTCCCCAATGATTCGATTGAGGTCACCTAAGACCGGCTGGGTTTTGGGTAGTCGGGCAAATTGATTGAACTCATTGACCAGATTTTTAAGACTTTCCACTTGCTCGATAATTCGACGAGTGGATTCCTTAAAGGCTCCATCTTGAATTTGATTCCCAAACTTTCGTTCAAGCCGCTCAGCTGAAAGCTTAATAGGGGTCAGAGGATTCTTAATTTCGTGGGCGATTCGACGAGCCACTTCGGTCCAAGCGGCCGCTCGTTGCGCGCCCAGAACGGCGGACATGTCGTCGAACACAATCACCTTGCCAATTTCTTTTTGTTTTTCGTCCGTCAGGAACGACATCGTCATCTGTAACGGGATCGAACGATTACCGATCGGCAGGCTGATTTCACGATGAATGCTCTCGGCCTTGTGCGAGCGCATTTGCTCAATCATATCCTCTAGCACTTGCCGATGCTCTTGATCCAAAACTTGACCAATGTGACGTCCCATCAGGCGTTCCGGCTTAGTCGCTAAGATTTTGCAGGCATGCCGATTGATCATGGTGATATGATCCTCAGGGTCTAGAGTCACCACACCGGTGCTCGCCGTGGACAACACGACTTCCATGTAGCGAGAATGCTCATCCAACCGAGCCAAGGTCTGTCGAAGCGAGGTATTCGCCTCACGCACTTCACGCTCTGAGGTCGCCAAATTTTGAGTCATTTGATTGAAGTGGCGCACGAGTTCGTTGATCTCAGCGGACCCACTCTTGGCGGTCACCGGTGAATAATCATGGGCGGCCACTCTTTGGGCCGCCTGCCCTAATTCTTCAAGAGGAATTGAAAGCTGCCGGGCTAAAAAGAAACCAAACCATGTGGCGCCCAACAAAATGGTCAGGGTCATCAATACAAGAATGATCAAGTAAATGGACTTAATGGGATACTCGAGCGGATTCACATCACGAAAGTCCTCGTAGGCCGCGGCGATATCATCCATCTTCGCTATCAAGCTTAAAGGGATAAATGTCGAGACCACCACGGCGCCGCTGTTTTTGGCATTCCCCACAGGAAAAATCACCCGGACCAGGTTTCCATTTTCAAATTGGTGGATCGTGGAAGCCTCGTTTCGGTCTTCGATTCCGCGCTCCAGCAGCTCCAGAGAGAGCGGCGGAATTCCGGGCAAGGCCTCATCCTTGCCGATGCTGAGCACTCGTTGGCCGAAGAGAGAGGGATAGTACTCAAGGGCATCCAAGGAGTATCGGGTACGAAGTTCTGCCAACCGTTCTAGAATATCCTTCTTCTTTCCGTGGGAATCGGACAACTCTTTGGCGACCCTCTCGGCAAAGTGATAATTCTTGCGTTTGGCGGAAAGGTAGTAGGCGTTGGTCACCTCTAACGAACTCTTCAGAACCCCCGCCATTTTTTCTGAGAACCATTTATCAAAACTGTTGTTGATGTAAAAAACCGAAACCAAGAACATCAACGTGGTCGGAATAAAGCTGAAGGCCACAAACGCGACAATCAATTTGGCTTTTAGAGTTCGTCCCGCCAGGCCAGTTTGCTTTTCTGAGAAGATTTTGACGACATTTCGAAAGATCAAGAAGAAGAGAAGCAAAAATAAGATGATGTTAAAATTCACCAGACCAATGAAGAAGACCGAGTGAGCAAAGGGCAATTGCTGACTCATCCCGAACAACTTGTACTCAATCGCCGTTAGCACCAGGAACAAGATGGCAAGGAAGAAGACCGTGCCTAATTCTCGGCGACGCTTTTGCCGTTCAAGTTGCCCGAGCTGTTCTGCATCCCTCAAAACTGATCCGCCAAGTTGAGCATTTCAAGGGCGACCTCCGCCGCCTCACGGCCTTTGTGCCCGTGTTCACCACCGATCCGGGCCTCGGCCTGCTGCTCATTTTCAGTTGTTAAAACACCAAAAACCACTGGTTTTTTCATCTCAAGCATCAGTTGGTTGCAGCCACGCTCTACGGCGTTACAGACATAGTCGTAGTGACTCGTCTCGCCACGAATGACGGCTCCCAGCGCAATCGCAGCATCAAACTCACTCGTCAGGGCCCGACCCACTGCAAACGGAATTTCCACCGCCCCTGGAACTCGCACACAGGCGATTTGTTCGGGATTCACACCCAGCTCAATCAAGCGCTCATAGGCACCGGCCTCCAAGCGTTCGGTGATTTCCGAATTGAACCGCGAAGTCACAAGGGCGATTTTCCACCACGATTTCACAGTTAGATCACCTTGTATCACGCGCATTTACTCCTCCACGCTCAGTAAGGGTTCGGTGGGGATGGGCAATCTCAACTCTTCAACGATCTCCAAACCGTAGCCCCGCAAACCCACCCGTTTGGCCGGGTTATTGCTGATCAAGCGAATCTGCCGGATCCCAAGAGACCGCAAAATCTGGGCACCGGTACCGTAATCACGATCGTCGGTTCGAAACATGCGACGATTTTCTTCAGAGGCCGGTTCGCCCTGATCGAGTTGATGATAACTCATAATCCGATGGCGAAGTCTCTGTCCCATGTCCTCAAGCCGCAGGTAGATTAAGACTCCTGAGCCTTCTTGTTCGATCATCTCCAATGAGCGCTCTAAGTAATCACCAGACTTGGTTCGCAGACTGCGAAACACATCTCCCATTAAGCATTCCGAGTGAACCCGAACCAGCGTGGGTTTGTTGGGGTCAATCTCGCCTTTGACCAGTGCCACGTGCTCACGCCCGTCTAACTGATTTTCGAAGAGATGAATTCGAAATCCGCGACCAAATTTTGACGGCAACTTGGAGTGGGCTCGCTCCAATAGAAAGGATTCATTTTGAATGCGATACCGAATTAAGCTTTCAATCGTACCAATTTTGATACCGTGGCGGGCTGCAAATTCCACTAGCTGACCCATGCGAGCCATCGTGCCATCCGGATTCATGATTTCACAAATGACCGCGGCCGGATTGAGCCCAGCCATGCGAGCCAAATCGACGCTCGCTTCGGTATGACCCGCGCGTTGAAGAACTCCACCGACCTCTGCCCGAATGGGGAAGACATGACCCGGGACGATAATATCATCCGGTCGGGCTGACGGATTCGAGGCGACTTTGATTGTGAGAGCTCGATCGGAAGCCGAAATGCCCGTCGAGACACCTTTGGCGGCCTCGATGCTAACCGTGAACGCCGTTCGATTGGGAGAACGATTCTGCTCTTCCTTAGTCATCAATGGAAGACCAAGACGCGATATCTGCTGACCGGTGAGTGATAGACAGATTAGCCCACGAGCCTCCGTCGCCATAAAGTTCACCATTTGCGGAGTGATGTAATCGGCCGCAATGATCAAATCACCTTCGTTCTCACGATCCTCATCGTCGACCAAAATAACGGGCCGCCCCGCCTTGATCTCTTCAATTAGTTCCGTAATGGAGTTGAGACTCATATTCGCACCTCTTGAAGATTGTGAACCAGGCCCCGCGCCAAATTGTCGACTTCCAAATGGAGTGCATCATCGATTTGAATACGAGAAAGATTGGTGCGTTTCAAAGTTTCGGGAATTAATCCCACGCTGAATGACTCGGGAGTCACCCGATTGATTGTTAAACTCACACCGTTGAGCGCGACGGAGCCCTTTGACCATATGTAGGGGCGCAATGATCTTGGCGTTTCGATTTCGAGCGCCATTGTTTCTCCCTCTTTCTCAATCGCGCGCACGCGAGCGAGGCCATCCACATGCCCAGTGACCAGGTGGCCGTGGATCCGAGATCCCAGACGCAGCGAACGCTCTAGATTCACCACCCTCCCCAAGACCCCCATCGAGGTCCAACCGGTTACTCGTAGGGACTCAGGTGCTAGGGTGAATTGGATTTGATCCTCTTTGAGGTTTTCAACCGTCAAGCACAGACCGTCGACCGCGATACTATCGCCCAATTCTAGATCGTTAAAATCACTTGGTTTTTCCACCATGATCGTGAGTTGGCCCTGACCCTGATGGGCGGCCATAATGGAACTCATCGACTCGACAATCCCGGCAAACATGATACCCACCTGAGCGTTGCTTCGGCCGCACGCTACTCAAGCCAGCTTGCCCGCGTCAAGTGTTTGTTATTCATAAGTAATCTCTTACAGCTGAGGATCCGATTCGGCGCAAGTTAGGCATCGAAGACCAGTTTATCCCCTTTGAGCGCGACTTTGACGGTATCACCCGACTTGATTGAGTGATCCAAGAGCTTCATAGCCAGCGGGTTAAGAAGCTCATTCTGAATCACCCTTTTGAGGGGACGTGCCCCATAGATGGGGTCAAATCCTCTCTCGCCGAGCCATTTCAAAGCGGCAGAATCGATCTTCAACTGAATGCGTTTCTCGGCCAGGCGCTTTTCAACCGCCTGCAACTGCACTTGCACAATTTCTTGCAGCTGCTCTTCACTCAGGGGATCGAAAATCACGGTGTCGTCGACTCGATTCAAGAACTCGGGTCGGAATTGCGCCCGCAAGGCTTCCATCACCGCTTTTTCTTTGGCGAGCTTCGACATCTTCTCATCGATGATGGCCTGTGAACCGACGTTCGAGGTCATAATCATAATTGTATTTTTGAAATCGACGGTGCGGCCTTGCCCGTCGGTCAGACGACCGTCATCCAGCACCTGCAACAAAACGTTGAAGACTTCGGGATGGGCCTTTTCAATTTCATCAAACAGCACCACGCAGTAGGGTCTGCGGCGCACACGCTCAGTCAGCTGACCGCCCTCCTCGTAACCCACATATCCGGGGGGCGCGCCAATCAAGCGGCTGACCGCATGTTTTTCCATATACTCAGACATGTCGATGCGAACCACAGCTTCTTCCGTATCAAATAAAAATTCAGCCAACGCTTTGGCAGTTTCGGTTTTTCCCACACCGGTGGGCCCTAGGAAAATAAAACTGCCAATCGGGCGATTGGGATCGGAAATCTCCGCCCGAGCCCGACGAATCGCATTGGCCACCGCAGTGAGAGCATGATTTTGACCTTTCACTCGCTTACGCAGATGATCCTCAAGCGCCAAGAGTTTTTGCGTCTCGGACTCAAGCATCTTACTAACGGGAATTCCGGTCCATTTGGCCACCACTTCGGCAATCTCATCGGGCCCGACTTCCTCTTTTAGCATTTTGCCTTTTTGATTTTGAACGAGCTCATTCGCCTCCGCTAACTTCTTCTCAAGCTCTGGCAAACGACCATACTTCAACTCGGCCGCTTTACCTAAATTGCCCTCACGCTCGGCCCGCTCAATATCGAGCCTGGCCGTCTCAATGTCTTGCTTGAGTTGTTTGAGCTGCTGAATTTCACCTTTTTCAAGCTCCCATTGTGTACGAAGACCTTTGTTCTTGCCTTCAAGCTGATCAATTTCAGTTTCGACCTGCTTGAGGCGGTCGCGAGCATGCTCGTCTTTCTCTTTCAGCAAGGCTTCGCGCTCAATTTGCAATTGCATCACCTTACGCTGAATCTCATCAATGACCGTCGGCACGCTATTGGCCTCGATACTCAGGCGAGAGGCGGCCTCATCCATCAAATCGATCGCCTTATCGGGTAAGAATCGGTTGGTAATATAACGGTTGGAAAGATTTACGGCGGCCACCAAGGCAGAATCCGTGATTCGAACACCGTGATGGACTTCGTATTTCTCCTTCAGTCCACGAAGGATCGTAATCGCATCGTGCACGGACGGTTCGCCAACCAATACCGTTTGAAAGCGCCGCTCAAGGGCCTTGTCTTTTTCAATGTATTGCCGATATTCATCCAGGGTCGTCGCCCCGATACAGCGAAGCTCACCGCGCGCTAAGGCGGGTTTTAATATTTGGCCCGCGTCCATAGCCCCGTCGGTCTTCCCCGCCCCAACAAGAGTGTGAATTTCATCAATGAATAAAATGATCTGGCCGTTGCTCTCGGTGACTTCTTTGACCACCGCTTTGAGACGATCTTCGAACTCCCCACGATATTTGGAACCAGCCACCAATGAGCCCAAGTCCAGGGCCATTAGCTTTTTACCAATAAGAACTTCGGGTACATCTCGATTGGTGATCCGCAAAGCCAAGCCCTCGGCGATGGCGGTCTTCCCCACGCCGGGCTCGCCGATCAAAACAGGATTGTTTTTAGTTCGACGGGATAAAACTTGGATCACCCGGCGAATTTCTTCCTCTCGCCCCACGACGGGGTCCAGTTTTCCTTCTTCAGCGAGCTGGGTCAGATCACGGGCATATTTGTTAAGCACATCAAATTTACTTTCGGGATTATCATCCGTTACTTTTTGATTGCCGCGGATTTCCTTCAAGGCGGCTTCAAATGTGGCGGCCGTTACGCGCTGTTTTTCAAAAATGCGCTGAACCTCAGGCGCCGCTCCGCTCAGTGCGGCCAGAAGAAAATGTTCGGTGGAAATAAAACTATCGCCCATCGCCTGAGCTTTGCTTTCGGCCTCGCCAAACATCTTTTGCAAGGTGGGACTGGCCACCACCCGAACCCCAGATCCTGTGACCGTGGCAAAGTTGCCAATTCTTCGCTCCAAATCCTCTTTTATAGACTTCACCGGGGCGCCCATTCTCTGTAGGACCCGGGGGCTAATTCCCTCACTTTGGCGAAGGATCTCTAAGATAAGATGTTCGGGCTCGACGGCGGAATGACGGTCCTTTTCAGCGGCTTTAGCCGCCGCCTGCATCGCTTCCTGGCTTTTCTGGGTCATCTTGTCTATATCACTCATGTTTTTAAGTCCTTGACCGTTAACTTGTTCTTAACCAATCTGAGGCTCTTTTAAGGAAAGTCAATGCCCAGCCCAACGAAACCCGCAGTCAAAAGAAGTCTCATTCTTGACCCCATCCATCCCCGCGATTTTCGCGAGCTGAACATCATTTACTATTGTGAGCAGTGCTCACACTTTGCACCGGCTAGCCAGTCCTGCACGATTGGGTATGATGCTTCCAAACATGTCAAAGCCGCCCAAGATAGGACGTATGAACTATTGGGACGCGTTGCCTTTTGTCGTTTCGCCGAAATTGATTAAGCTGTAAGAATGGATTCCCTCCATTTTCATCTGACCGTAATCGCCATCGTCTTTGCCGTTCTCGCACTGGCAGGGCTTGTCTTCTATCTATGGAGACAATCGCGGCGCGAAATTCGCCCCTTCGACCTAAGCCTCGAAGAAAATGAAGTCGAGGGTTGGACCTGGAGATTCCATCGCTCAGGCCGCGGCCCCGACTTAGTATTAATTCACGGAATCGGTGCGGACTTGTTTTGCTGGCGCCAGATCATCCCGCTCTTAAATCCGGACTATCGGGTATGGGCCGTCGACTTACCAGGCTTTGGTGGGAGCACCAAAAAACCCGACGCGACTTACGGGTTGGATGATCAAGTCACTCGACTTCACGAGTTTTTAGATGAGGTCGGAGTCAGTCGGGCCCACCTTGTTGGAAATTCGATGGGTGGAAATATCGCCTTATGGCTGGCCCACAAATTTCCCAAACAAGTGGCCAGCGTCACTGTCATCGGACCCGCGACGAGCCCAAAGTTGGTTCCACTCAGTTTGGAAAAGTGGTTGTGGTTGTCTGGTCCGCTTTCTTGGATGGTAACAAAGTCGAGCATGGAGTGGATTCACCGTCGAACCGTTTCAAGGTCCGAAGTGGTCGACCCCAGTCGAGTCGATGCGACTTACCGAACCTATCGAAGAAATCCAGACGCCATTCGATCCTTCCTACGAGCGACCGAGGCCATTCGCGACTCTCGTCTGCCTGGAGATCTGCGTGACATTAAGTGTCCCGTGCAAGTTCTATGGGGATCGCGCGACAAACTGGTGTCGAAGAAAGTCATCGACGACCTGAAAGCCACTCTGCCAAAGGCTCCTAGCCATGTTCATATTGGCGGTGGACATCACTTGCAGGAAGATGAACCGCAGTGGGTGCACCAGAAAATCGTCGAGTTTAGTCTGGGAAACCAAGACGAAACTCCCTAAGTCTTTGATCCTTTCCCGTACGAATGTCTCTCAATCAAAAGGCCAATCTTGCAGTCAATTGGTCCAATTTAGTCATCAGTCCTGTCAAGAATCCGATGGCGGTCCCGAAACGTAGTTCGTGAGTGAGGACATGTCGTACACATTCAGCGACACCCTTACGGAAGAAAGACTGAATGCTAAACCTAGAGAGCATTGAAACCCTCTAGCTTGACGTGAAAGGAGGATCAAGGACGACGCCAGTCGTACATGGAAAACTGAGTGAGAGGTAAGTTTTATACGTACCCTTAAACTTTCGGCCTGGATGCCGCTCTCGATGACGAGGGAAAACACAAGGAGGTCAAGCTTTTGAATTTTAATGGAGGATAATTAAAATGGGAATGCGAGTTAGTACAAACATCGCTGCCGTCAATGCTCAAAGAAATTTGATGGGCAGTCAAACGAACATCCAAGACAGTTTGGCAAAACTGGCTTCTGGATCACGAATCAATAAATCCGCTGATGACGCCGCTGGTTTGGCGATCAGTGAAAACTTAAAAACACAAATCCGATCCACGCGCCAAGCGAACCGCAACGCGAACGATGGTATCTCGATGGTGCAAACTGCTGAAGGTGGTTTGAACGAAATCGGTAATATCATTGTC
>JBFWON010000071.1:0-22037 GCA_050250515.1 Bdellovibrionales bacterium
AGGTTCAAATTCTTCCGCCTGCATCGGAGCACCCGAGTGAATTGCGCTTGCTAAAGAGCGTCCAGGAAATCTGTAGCCTCGCCGGTCTTTCACCACCTGAGGTCGGGATCTATTCAAGTCATGAAATCAATGCCTTTGCCACCGGGCCCACTCGAGACAAAGCCTTGATCGCCGTCTCGAGTGAGTTGATGGCCCAGCTCGACGATAAGGCTTTGCGTGGGATTGTCGCCCATGAATTGGCCCACGTCGCCAATGGTGACATGGTGACCATGACCTTGCTGCAGGGACTCATCAACTCATTGGTCTTGGCCGAAGCTCGATTCTTCTCAAGCCTTTTTTGTCTACTCCTCCCCTCTCGCTTGCGGTCGGAGTTTCGCCTTCGAATTTTTTTATTTCTACAGATCGTTTTGACCCTATTCGGAACCTTACTGGTGTGCTACTTTTCGCGTCGTCGGGAGCTTCGAGCCGATGAAGTGGCGCTGAAGTGGGCGGGTCCAGAGGCCCTGTTGGCGGGACTAAGTGCTTTGAGCGAAGCCGATAAATCTGGAAACGAGAGTCAGCATTGGCTCGACTCGCTCAAAATTTCAGAGTCCAGTGGTTCATGGGCCAAGGCATTTGCCACCCACCCAAGCTGGGAGGAGCGTCTGAGTAAGGTAAAAGGTGAAAATGTCAGAACGTAAGCTCGGGTTGTTGATGGCGTGCACGACCGCCTTGAGCTGGTCGTTTCTCGCAATTCTATTAAAATTGGCCCTTCACTTTTTCTCCACTGGCACAGTTGTTTGGTTTCGAATGCTGATCGCGGCCCTGTTGATGACGGCTTGGGCTTTCTACAAACGACGGGAGGATCTGAAGATCGTCTTGGGCGTTCCCTTCGCCCTTTTGGTAGCAGGGCTGATGATCGCCACCAATTATTTCGGATACATGAAGGGCATTGAGCTCACGTCCGCTTCGAATGCCCAAATTCTGATCCAGCTAGCGCCCATGAGCTTTGCTCTACTCAGCACTCTGATGTATCGAGAATTCCCGACCCGGCGGCAATGGTTTGGTTTGATTACAGCTCTTGTGGGATTTGGATGTTTTTACTGGGACCAGGCCTTAGCCAGCTGGGATCAACTCGATAGATACCAAACTGGAAATTTATGGATTATTTTAGCGGCGGCCACATGGACGGTCTTCGCCCTGCTGCAAAAGCGACTTTTAAAGACCGTTTCCTCTTTCCAATTCAATCTGGTCATTTACTCGATATCAGCCTTTGCGCTGGCCCCGACGGCGACTTTTGCCGAAATCGGCAGCGCCGGTATCGGCCCATTTGTTCTTTTGTTTGGTCTTGGCGTCAATACGATTATCGCCTACGGTGCTTTTAGTGAGGCTCTAAAAAGGATACCCGGGCATCAGGTCAGCGTGATCATTTCGATGAATCCGTTGATCACAATTTTGGTGGTGACGTTGATGGTCCACTTTCAAATCGACTGGATTGGTCGGGAAGTCATTCACTGGCGTGGCCTAGTAGGAGCTCTGTTGGTCGTTTCGGGCGTAATCACGACGGTCACGGGCTCTAAAAAGAGACGACCGATTTAACCGGTCGTTAGCATTCCGCAAGCAATTCCAACCAAAGATTCTCGCAGTAAAGGTTCGTTGGCTTGTTGCATGGCCTGGATTTGCAAAACATTGAGAATATGAATATGCGAAGACCGCAGACGAATACTTTCGGCCAACCAGGGGCGATACCACAAAAGAGTTTGCCCCTGATTGAGCTCACCAATGCAATTGAGAGTGAGTTCAAATTCTCGGCGAAACTGACTGGTAAGTTCCGGTGCCGCCCCGACAAGTTCTTTTAGGTAGAGTTCCCATACATCAAGCTCCACCTTGGCCAGGGTGAATCCTACTGACTTCACGAAGGACGACAAAAAGGGATCCGCAAGAGCGAGGCTCTTCAGTTCTTCCCGCTGAGCCGCGGACAATTCAGTCCAGGCCGTCCCGAGGCCCCACCATGTGGGCAAAAGAATTCGAGTCTGTGTCCAGCACAAAACCCAAGGGATGGCCCGAAGCGAGTTAATACTGGGATTCTCGCTAGGCCGTTTGCTGGGCCTCGAACCCAGACGCAAAACTTCCAAGTACCGATACGGGGTGGCGTCTAGCACTTTGCTCAGCTGGTCTCGATTGCCAACAAATCTTTCATATTGACGCTCGGCCAGACTGGCGAACTTTTTTAGCGTCATGTTCTTCACTCTCTTTTGCCCCTGCGACTTTCGGCGAAGTGCCTCTCGACTCAGGTGCATACACTGCGAATCCAAAATCTCAGGAGTGGCGAAAAGACGCTGGATCATCTCCCCTTGCACGGTCAACTTAGGGCTTCGAATCGCCGAATCACTCCACCACCCCACCTGTTCGCGTAGACTTCCTCCACCCCGTGCGACACTTCCCCCCGAACCATGAAAGAAGACCGGCCGCAATTGATAGGCCTTAATGATTTTTTCAATTCGAAACATGGTTCGATAAATCAATCGACGGCTTGAAATCACACCCACCTGCTTGGCCGAATCTGAATAGCCCAGCATGATTTCAAATTTTCCATTCCACAGTCGATGGATTCGATCCAATCGGCCCTTGCTGTCCAGAAAGGTCTGCAAGATCCGACCCGCATTGTTGAGAGACTCCCGACTTTCAAAAAGCGGAATCACTACAAGATCCTGTCGAGGGCAAGTCCTGCGCACAAGATCGTACGCTCTCTCGACATCCTGAGCGGACTCTGTATGAGAGACCACGAGCCCTCGGGCATAGCTATTTACGGGAAGCGAGCCGGAGATACGATTCAAATCGGTCAACATCAGGCGGATAGGTGCGGACTTTTCGGTTAGGGCTTTATGGATTTCACCGGCATCATCACGCAACTCAAGGGGCAACACCAACGCAGGAAATATCTCGAACAGTCGCACCACTTTGCGAATTTGGTAGTGATTTTTCACCAAGGGATTGGCGGACAAGACAAATTTGTCAAATTTGATCTTCCATTTTTTAACTCGGTTCCCATCGCCGGGTGAGACCTTGGCCATCGACGACAGTTCCTGAATGTGCCGACTGAATTGATCCAGATCCGCTTTCTTGAGTTGACCCATACTTATAAATTGAAAAAGGTCTTCCCGGGCCTCCTGCAAGGCTTCGTAAATGGTCTGCAAAATCCGCTGGCGCGATCGAGTCAAAGACTGCAACATGACCGAAGCATCCACTCCGGGATGTCCGTCTCGGTCTCCCCCCACCCAAGTTCGCAGGCGAATTTCATATCCTGGTCGATCACTCAATATGAAGTTGAGTGTATCTGGTGCGAACACCATGGACAAAATGTAGTCTGTCTCATCAAGAACCGAGGGCGCCTCACTTTTGGCAAGAGGTTGTAGCCACAAGAGACGAAGTTGCGTGCTTAACATCTCGTCGTCGAAGACAAAATTATTCTGCAGACCCTTGGTCAATGAGCGGCCCACCTTATACAAAATCCGAAGAATCCCCGGCCTTCGAGCTTCGGTCGGATGGGCGGTGAGCACAAAGGTCAGCTTGGTCTTTCTCATCCGCGTGGTGGGGTGGGTTCTTTGGCGCAGGCGCCAGGTCCGGTACGCCGCTTCGCAGACATTAACCAATTCCAACTGGGCAGCAAAGGCATGTGCTATTTTAAGCTGGTCTTGCGCCGTCTCTCTTTTGATCTGACTCATCAAATATCTGAGTTCGGAACCGATCCCCGGCTTGCGAGTTTTCTTTAAAAATTGTCGGTACTTCTCGACCCGTTTGTAGAACTTTTCGCCCTCTTGCTCTTTGATCACCGCACCGAGGGCCAGAGTCGTTTTGCGCACGAGCCGGCGCAGCTCTTTTGGTAGATGCTCAGGCACAAATCGATCACCTGAGACCAAAGCCTGCCAACTGGAATCCTGTTTGTTCCTGTCTTCGTCCGTTGCCAAATGGGGATTCAGCCACTCAATGACAGCGGCATGCCCCAAACTGTCAGGATCCCCGTGCAGGTAGTTTTTGGCCACGTCGATCACCTTGAACCCGCGCGAAAGTTGAAAGCTCAGTGTCGGGTCATAAATGCGACCCGACACGACTTCCTCCACATACTTCACTGGGGTGAGCTGATCCTTGTACTTGGAGTAACCGATGAGACGGGCACCGGCTCGAATCCGTTTCAGATCATACTTGTAAACGATTTCCTCACGGCCACGGTAGAGGGCCTTGCCAATTCCTCGACCGCGGTATTCCGGGTCGCTCATGACTTCAGCTCCATACAGGGTTTTGCCCCTTTTGGGATCATGATTATAGAAGAATCCGCTGCTCGTAAAATTCTGCCAGTTGTCTTGATGGGAATAGTCATCCCAAGAAATAATTAAGCTAAAGGCCATTCCGACAATTTTTCCCGTGGCGATTTCCACCACGATCAATTGGCCATCGGGAAAGTGGCTACGGTGAGAGGCCAGCTGGTCGAGAGACCAAGGCTTTGAAAAAGGATACACCCGTCGACACAGATCCTGAATTCCTTCAAAATGTTCGGGCCTCGGATTTAATACTTCAAAAGATTCTTCAAAGACCGAAGTTGACATGATCGACGGCTCCAAGCAGAGATTCGGTGCTTTGACTGTCTCGTAAAGGCAAGACCGTGCCGGTCAGCCGAGACTCGTCAATTAGATCTAAGTTAATGTCACCGATAATCATGCTCTCTTGGTTGACTGGCCCTTCGGCCAGAATGCCGTCACGGGAAAATGCAAAGTCACTGGGTGAATAAATCGCCGCCTGTCCATAGTTAAGTGAGACCGCCGGCACCATAGGAAGTGATCCCACCGTGGGCGAATGAATAACATACATTTGATTCTCGATGGCACGGGCCTGTGCGCAATAGCGCACGCGCAAATAACCCTGCCGATCATCGGTGCAGCTCGGGACCACCAAAAACTGCGCTCCCAGACGTCCGGCCACGCGGGCGATCTCCGGGAACTCAACGTCGTAGCAAATCGCCACGGCAAATTTTCCAAAGCTCGTTTCAAAAATTCGAAAACGCGAGCCCGGGGATACATTCCACTCTTCTTTTTCAAACCGAGTCATGTGGAGCTTAGCCTGCAAATTCCACTCCCCGTTGGGGGCGAACACGTAACACTTGTTCAAAACTTTCTCGCTGCCTTCGGCAAATCCTGGCAAGGTGCCGCCGACAATGTAGATCTGATGTTTGCGAGCCAAACCTGATATATGTTCGACAATCCGTTGCTCTTGCGACGCCAAATAACGGATCTGCTCCGTAATGGGGCGCTTCGTATCCCCTAAAATCAAGAGCTGCACGGTGAAGTATTCAGGAAAGACGATCATTCGGACTTTGTAGTCCTTGGCGGTCTCCACCAAGGCGTCCACCTGGGAGGTAAAATCTTCGAAAGATCGGACTGGACGAATGTAGTACTGAAGCGCAGCAATTCGAACTCTATTCATAAGATGAAGTCAGCATACGTTGCCTCGCCAAGGCATGCAAGCGCATGACCCCGCGCGCACCGTGACCCAGTCTTGAGATCGAAGTGGAACGCCTCTACACTGACAAGAGTGAAGTTCTTGCAGCTCGGGTTTTCCCTCACATTGTTTGGTCTTTTTTTAGCATTGGGTTGCCAATCCAAATCTAAGAAAAACTCGCAAAGCGCAAGTGATCCGAGCGCCGCCATTCGCACCGCTTGGATTCAAGATTACAAAAAAGCATTAGCGTTGATGTCCAGTGCCCCCGAACAGTCCTGCGCCCTCTACGAGGGTCTGACCGCGGACCCTGGATTCCCTGTGAAGCCGTTGGCTGAACTGAGGCGCCACCAAGTGTGCGAGAAGCTCAAGTCCAAGCCGGTGGATCGACAAGCGATGCCGGCATGGCTACAGGACCTGGCACTGGATGTGACGATCGGAAAATTGGACTCGCTTGAAGATGAAGACTTGGAACTCGATCTCGCTCTTGAGAAATCCAAACAAAACCTGCCTCAGAGTGAAAAGATCAAGTGGACGCAAATAGCTTTAAAACGAGCCGAATCCAAAGGCGACGATGAAAAAATCAAACTTCTACAAGAGCGACTTTATAAAATAGCACCCCGTCTAATTCCCCAACCCAAGGCCCGAGAGTGGTTGGATGTGGCCGGCGACTTCCGTTGGGCCCGCCAGTTTGAGCAAGCCCGACAATATTACGAGAAAGTCGTCAACAGCGGACAATTTTCACTGAACGAAAAGATCGCGGCATTAAAAGGTATCCGCCTCAGCTATAAAAATGAGCGTCGCATGGACGATCATATCAAAAGCTGCCAACGCCTTATGCAGTTCACCTTTCGCGCCACGCGCAGTTATCCAAAGGTGAGAGCCCTCACCAATGCCTACTTCGATGCGGCCCTTTATTATGGTCGTGCCCTTTGGACCGCTCATCGGGCGGGGGAAGCGCGGGCGCTCTTTTTAAAACTTGAAGCAGGCATGCGGCACAAGGCTTCAAGGGCCGAGTTGTATTGGCTGCTGGGACGAATGGCGGAAGAGCGGGGCGAATTAGACGAAGTGGCCCGCTATTTCGATTTGGCGCTTAAGGAGAAGATTCGAAACCCCGAGCTGCGTGATAAAATCTTGTGGTACGGCGCCTGGAACGACCGTCGTCGCGGAAATCTGGAAGAGGCTGCCCGCCGACTAAATGAGCTCGAAGCCCAGTCGCCCTCTGACTTCACTCGAGTGCGCGCCCTCTTTTGGTTGGGTCGCACGCAATTTGAGTTGAAGCAAGAAGACACCGCCAAAGTGACGTTGGAAAAATTAATCCAGCTCGATCCGGTCGGTTATTACGGATTGTTGGCCCATCGAAATCTGGAAAAAGCGATTGCACTATCGCCGGTCGCGGATGACGGACCGAAGGCCGAAAGTCTTCCCATCGAACTCCCGGTGGTGAATTTTCTGACTGCGGTCGATGAAAAAGAGGCTCTTGCCGACTACCTGGATTTGGCCGCCAAGGCCTATCGTCGACAAGGCGATCAAAACGACAATGGTTGGACCACTTTGTTTCAATACTACGCCCACGCCGGTCTCTATATGAAGCTCTATCAGAGCATGACAAACCTCACCCCCGAACATCGAAAAGCCGTTTTAGAGTCCCATCCCGACCTGCTTTTCCCCCAGCCCTGGGATGGCGAGGTTCGCTCCGCCAGCCTGCAATTCGGTGTCGAAGAGGAGTTGATCTACGCGATCATGCGGCAAGAGTCCGCTTTTGATACCCGAGCGCGCAGCGTGGCCGATGCATTTGGCCTGATGCAGGTCTTGCCCGAGGTGGCAGAAAAGCTCAGCCGAGAAAACTCGCTGGCTTACAATACGATGGAAGATTTGTATACGCCTCAGCTAAATGTAATGGTCGGCGCCGCCCATTTGAAGCAACTGATGTCCCGCTACAACAAGCAATTTATTCTCGCCGTAGCCGCCTACAATGCCAATGAGTCGGCCATAAAGAATTGGATGAAGACCCGCTTTCGCGGCGATGCTCTAGAGTTCATTGAAGAAATCCCCTATGAGGAAACGCGCACCTACGTTCGACTCGTCATGCGCAATATGATTTTTTACTCTTTGTTGAAGTCCAAAAGGGCCTCCATCGAATTCCCCTCTTGGGTGCTCAAGCTCGAGGACGCGAGTTAGTTGCCTGTTTGACTGTGGCAAATACTCAGTTGACCGAGGCAACCTTATTTTTCTATTTCAATTTTCTGGCTTGACCGAGTTTTTGATCCGCTAGGATCCTCGCTTAGCAAAAATGTGCTTCGAGACATCAACCCACTGGCACCTCGCCGGCACCACCTTGGGGCGAGGGTCCTATTGAGTTACAAGGGCCTTACATACGAAACAGAAAATCTGTTTGAGATCTGAGGAAAACTCAAAAACCGTATCTGAAAACCCATGTTATAAACCGGTCATGAAACAATTGAAGTTCTTCGAGAATAGGTCCTTTGTTGGCAAGGTGTTTCAGCTCAAACCTGGCACGCGCAAAGGCAAACGCCCTCTGAGCACCCGCTTGCCCATACACCTAATCATGAAGACCAATCGTCATGATCTTTGCTCTTCAAGACGATTGGTCTGTGCCGAATGGAACCGCTTTGCCAAACGCTTCGGAATTAAAACCTATCGCCTTGTTGTTGCCGGTGATCACATTCATGCGGTTGTACGGCTGCACCAAATCAGAAGCTATGCTCCTTTTGTGCAAGCAATCGCAGGTACCCTTGCCCGACGGCTCAACTTCAAATGGCTCCATCGACCCGTCACTCGCATCGCCAATTGGGGGCGAGACTTCAAACGTCTTTGCCAATACGTCAAACTCAATTGGTTAGAGGCCAACGGCCTTATTGAGTATCAGCCCAGGCGCACTCGAGAGCTTCCGGATTGGGTGAAGTTGTAGAGATTATGGGGCGCCCAAGACAAACCCTTTAATGACCCTCCGAAGCCCCCCTGACCCGCCCCTGAACTGTCTAATTTTTAGACGATCCCCCAGCGTACGAGCAGACGAAAAACGGCTCATACCAACTATTTAGACCTGTTTTCAGCACCTTGACTTACACCCCTCCCCGGCACCGGCCTTGCTTTGTTAAAGGTAACGAGTTCGGTCAAGGAGTCCCCGCTATGCTCAAATCAGAAAAGAAATCAAATCATCGTCGTTTAGCGGGTGGATTGATTCTTTTGTGTTTGATCCAATATTTGACCTTTCAGAGTGCGGACTCGAATGAGGACTTTGAGTCCGAATGGGCCTCAAAAAAAGGTGGCCGCTCGACTGAACTGGGCAAACCGGTTCCCACTAAGAATAAGCCAGATAAAGAAGTGGAGGTTCTGCTGAACGACCCAGCAATCTCCGCCGGCTGGGGACTTCGCATGACCGACTCACAAAAAGCTTGGCGCATTTCCCAAGGCAGTCGCGATATTGTGGTGGCCGTGATCGACACAGGCGCCGATGTTCATCACCCAGATCTCACGGCGAATCTTTGGACCAATCCCGGTGAAGTCGGCAAAGACAGCAAAGGTCGTGATAAGGCCAGCAATGGTGTGGACGACGACGGCAATGGCTACGTGGACGATATCCATGGCTGGAACTTCGTAACTTCTACGAGCGACTTACAAGATGACCACGGGCACGGAACTCATATCGCGGGAATCATTGGAGCCGAGGGTGGCAACGGTATCGGTATCAGCGGCGTGGCCCCGAAGGTCAGCTTGATGGTCCTTAAATATTACGACGCCAAGGGCAGCGAGATGAACAACCTAATCAATACGGTCAAAGCCATCGACTACGCCGTCAAAATGAAGGCAAATATCATTAATTACTCCGGTGGCGGAATCGCGCCCAGTCCTTCCGAGAAGGCGGCCATCGAGCGCGCCATGAAAAAGGGAATTCTATTCGTCGCAGCGGCGGGCAATGAGCGATCCAACTCTGACATCAAAAAGTACTACCCAGCCGATTATGGACTTCCAAATATTCTTTCCGTCACTGCCATCGACAAGAATAAAAACGTGCTACCCAGCAGTAACTTCGGTGAGCAAACGGTCGATATCGCGGCGCCGGGGAACGACATCATTTCCACTTTGCCAAACGGTCAGTATGGCTACATGACCGGCACTTCACAGGCCACCGCATTTGCCACAGGAGTCGCGGCCTTGATCATGGCCAACAACTCGAACCTTCGGCGGGCCGAGCACATCATTAAATATCTGACTAAGACGGGCGATGACGACGAACGCTTGGCAGGTAAGACTCGCTATCGAAAACGCCTGAATTCCTACAAGGCCCTCGCCATTCAGGATGGCGATTTGTCATTCAATGGCGTGCGGGTGGAAAATGCGGCCAACCAGAGATTCGCCGCTCCTGGCGTGGAAGAAGACGACGATGACAGCGGTTCAACTCCTCGTCGCGAAACTCGTATTATGGCTTTTGGAAAGAAAATCCAGAACCATCTCAAGGCGCAGAAGATCAACATCAATCCCCACGCCGAAGCCAGCTCGGTCGCCGCGCCTGATTAGCGCGGACGAAGGGCAAAAGCTAAAAAGAAAAAGGCCGCGCCCACACCCGCCATATTGCGAAATGCGGGAGTGTAAAAACCCACCGCTATCAAAACGGCCGCTAAGAACAGCGGGATATGCCAGAGCCGAGACTTTCGACCCCGCCGCTCGCGCGGCATTTTCTGAGACTCCGGCATAAAGATAGACTCAGCCAAAGCGCTCACCTGCCCTAGCCTCTTTGCAGTGACCAGGTCCGTGGGCATCAGCTTGGCCATTTGCTTATAAAGCGCCGCCGCGTAGGTCAAATTGTTCTCGGTTTGGGCGGCCTCAATAAAGGTTTGATGATGGATCGGTTCATCATAGGCAGCTACCACTCTTTGCCAAAGCTTAGATAATTGGGACGAATGATCGGGCAGATCCTGCGTGATGGATTCCAAATGGCGAAAGCGTTCAATCAAGACCCCACAATGACCACACTCGGCCTCACCTCTAGGATTCAACTTTGAACATTTGGGGCAGGGTTCGGTCGCGGGCTCGATAATCTTCGACTTTAGATCACGCAGATTGAGCGGAAAACCCTCGATTTCGCCAAACCCACTGGATCCACCCAAGCCAATCCAAAAGCGATGATGGCACTCCACACATTCAAATCTTGGTTTGGATTCTTGAATATCGCTGGCCTGGACCAGGTACAGCTTTCGACAGTGAGGACACCGGACCCGAAGCGTTTCAGCTGAGACAAGTGGATTTCGTTCGATATTGGTTTGTGGTTCCACAGGCATCGTGACTCCTTCACTCGGATGAACTAGCCTAAAGGTATGCGACTACGCTGGCCCCAGTACCCATATACTCACGCTATTTTATCAGGATTGCTCGTTGGAACAAGTTATATTCCCTTCCCACCTTGGGCGATCTTTTTCTGTTTCATTCCGCTCTGGCTCGCGTGGTTCAACGAAAATTCCGTGCGCCAAATTTTCTGGACTGGTTGGCTGACACAGTTTGTGTTTACCTTCATCGGTTTCAACTGGGTCAGCTACACTGTCTACGAATTTGGCCATCTCCCCATACCAGTTGCGGGACTCACTCTTTTGCTCTTTTGCAGCTTTGCCAATTTGTACGTGCCTTTGGTCGGGGTGGTCTGGTTCTATTTCTCTAAGAAGCTAAGACTCGGCTACGGTGCAAAAGTCCTGTCCCTGGCTGTCTTCATGTCTATTGGTGAGCGCATTTTCCCTATGATCTTCGACTGGCACTTTGGTTACACTTGGCTTTGGGCTGGTTTCCCCGCCTTTCATCTAGCTGACACGTTCGGGTTTATCGGACTCAGCAATCTGGGTGACCTTTTCAACGCAGCCTTACTTTGGGGATGGCATCGACACAAAGAAGGTAAGAAACCATGGCCACAAGTGGCCCTTGTGGTGGGCTCGTTTGTCATCCTCAATGGGCTGGGATACTGGCACGGCCGAAATCTTGAGATCCCCAATCAATCGGTTCGCATGCTCATCGTACAGCCAAGTATTAGCAATCAAGATAAGCTGGCGGCTGAGGCCGGCGATGCCTATCGCGATGTGGTCTTTGATCGATTCGCTAACCTCACACGCCAAGCCATTCAAGAAGCGGGCTCGCCCGACTATGTGGTCTGGCCCGAGACCGCCTTCCCCGAAGTCATTCCAGAGCCGACCCTAAAGTTTGGTTATGCCAACCGCTTGAAGTCACTTATTACTGAAATCGGAACTCGCCTGATCACCGGGGGCTACTCGGTCATGGCGTCCAACAAAAAGTACACCAATTCCTTTTTTATTCTCGACGCCAAGGGAGAATGGTTGGTGCCTCCTTACCACAAGACGATCCTACTGGCCTTTGGCGAATATCTGCCGCTGGGCGAACAGTTTCCCGTACTCTATCGTCTCTTACCTGAAGTTGCCGACTTTGGACGGGGCCCCGGGCCGACGACTCTTTTGGTCGAAAAACTGCGAGTCGGGGCACAGATCTGTTATGAGGGCCTGTTTGATTGGTTCACTCGAAGCCTGGCCAATCAAGGGTCCAACATTGTAGTCAATGTCACCAATGACTCCTGGTATGGCACTTGGGAGCAGCCTTACCAGCATCTTTATATGACCCTCGCCCGCGCCATTGAGGTGCGACGCCCGTTGGTGCGCGCCACCAATACTGGAATTTCGGGCGTCATTCTGGCGAACGGGCAGATCATGACTTTGTCTCCTTTACACAAGGAGTGGTTCCATCTATATGACATTCCATACGTGGAGAATCCCCGGGCCACATTGTTCATGGGCGTTGGATACTGGTTCTTGCCCGGACTTCTCGCACTCAGCTTGATAGGAATGATATGCTTCGGACGAACGAAAGATTAAATCATCTCGATTGGGATCTGATCCTTGATCGCTTGGCGGGTTTTGCCACCTGCGGTCGCACGCGAGAGCAGCTTCGACAATTGGGCCCGCTGACCTCCCCGGCTGAAGCGCAAAAGAGTTTTTCAGAAATCTCGGAAACTATGGAGATTCTGACCCAAGGGCGGCGCCCCTTTGCCGAAAGCTTAGATCTCTATCCTATTTGGCAGCAGCGGTTATCAAAAAATTCGGTATTGAAGACCATGGAGCTTCGAGACGTTCGTCATTTTTGCTTGGAAGTCATCGCCCTGCAGGAAATTTTAAAGCCTCGACAAACCGGTTGGCTGGCGGATTTGCGCGCGGGCCTGATGACCGCCAGCGAGCCTCTGTCAGCCATCGATCAAATCATGACTCCAGAGGGGGACATTCGAACCGATGCGAGCGAGACACTTTTCCGTCTCTACAATGAGAAAAATCAGATCATTCGGCAGACCCAATCAATGCTAGATAAGCTGATCCGTCAACACGACATGGAAACCGTGTTGCAAGACCGCTATGTGACCAATCGCGAAGGAAGATGGGTTCTGCCCATTCGAAGTGGTCGTCAACATGCCTTCGAAGGCATTATTCATGCCTCCAGTCAGAGTAAACAGACGGTTTTTATGGAGCCCAAAGAGGTCGTCCCACTCAACAATCGACTGCGGCAGGTTGAGGTCGATATCGAAGAAGAGATTGAACGGCTCCTTCGACAGCTGAGCGAATACCTCCACTCACGCCTAAGCCATTTTGAATCTTCGGCTAAGCTTCTGACAGATATGGACATTCGCTTTGCTCAAGGTCAATTGGCTGTCCACACCGAAGGCCGATCCTGTCGATTTGTTGAAGGAGAAATTCATCTAGAGTCGCTGAAGCATCCGTTGCTTCTTCTCGCCAACGTGGATGTGATCTCCAACAGTGTTGTGCTGAACAAACAAAAAAGAATTTTGCTTTTATCGGGTCCCAATGCGGGCGGAAAAACTGTGCTTTTAAAAGCCGTGGGATTGGCCGCGCAAATGGCGCGCTGTGGACTCTTGATCTCAGCCGCTCCAGACTCTCGCCTGCCGTTCTTCGAAACGCTTCATGTCGCCATTGGTGATGCCCAAAGTGTCGACCAACATCTTTCAACCTTTGCAGCTCACCTTAAGGTTTTGAATGAAGCCGCAAACTCGAAGGGCCCCAACACCCTACTCTTGATTGATGAAATTTGTGGATCCACAGACCCAGAAGAAGGCACCGCCCTTGCCCGCGCTTTTATCCGAAAATTCGCCGAGCACGGCTGTTTTGCTGTAATCACCTCTCACTTAGGTCCGTTGAAACTAGGCTGGGACGAAGATTCAGGACTGATTAATGGAAGTCTAGAATACGATGCCAAATCCGGTCGACCCACTTACCAATTTTTAATGGGAATCCCCGGTCAATCCTTGGCTATCCAAACTGCCCGACGCGTCGGCGTGCAAGAAGAAATCGTCAAGCTGGCGATGGAATTTTTAAGTCCCGAATCCAAACGGCATTTGCAAAGTCTGGATGAAATCGAGCGAGTCAAAAGTGATCTTCACCTACTTTCACAAGAAACGAAGCGCCAGCAAAAAGACGCGCAGAAGTTAAAAGAAAAATACGAAAAAATGACCGCTGAGTTCGAGCGAGACCGCGAGAAACGCTTGGAACGCGCGCTCGAAAAGGCTGAAAAGAAAATCGAAGGGATGTTAGAAAACACGGCGGTCGAAGATGTCTTCCGCCGCCACGAAAGGTTAGAGCAAATTCGCCAAGGCTTGCCAGAGATCGTTAAGGCCTCCACGGCGAGCAAAAAATCGGCACCCGAAATTGAAACAGCCGAGGACTTTGCCAAAGCCTACCCGGCGGGGACCAAGGTTTTCGCTCCGACCATTGGACGTGATGCCGTTGTCCAAAGCGAACCCACTTCAAAGGGCGACGTGGCGATATTGTCGGGTTCCATGCGGCTCAGCGTGCACTTCTCGCAGCTTCGATCGCCCCTTCAAGCGCAAAATCAAACCAGTGCCGTCGTTCGGCGTTCAGGCGACAGCCCCGGCCGTCATGACCCCGATCGAACCATTGATCTTAGAGGTCGCTCCCTTGAAGAAGCCATCGGCGATCTAGAGTCTCAGCTCGATACAGCCACGATGAACAAAGAGGATCGTGTCCGCATCATTCACGGTCACGGTAGCGAAACTTTAAAGAGAGGTGTTCGCCAATTTCTCTCTCGCAGTGTCTACGTCAAAAATTGGAAAGCCGGCACAGCGGATTCGGGCGGCGATGGCGTCACTTGGGTCGAACTGCGGGATTAGCGGCACAAACGTGATGCGTGATGCTGGCTTCGTGGCTCAAGGATCGCAGGTCGGCTCTGCTTTCATTTGCCCTTTGACCTGCATAACACCCATCATACAAGAACGAACGTTAACGCGTTCTTGCTCGCTGATCATATTTTCTTCGCCGTGGGTTAACGACCAAATTACGTCACCGCGATCGAGATTGAAAAGCATTGTTCCTGACAGGCGACTCGTGAATCTTGCATTCGCTGTTGGGGGGGCAACCAACTGGACACTTCCGGAGATTTCAATTTTTGCACAGAGATCTTTCTCTTCACATCGTTTGAGATCTTTAAGAATAGCTACGATTTGAAGTCTTAGCGGAATGCCCCCATGTGCTGAAGCCCATGTGTACTCAAGCGGCCAGCTGTCGCCGATTCGAACGGGTTCTTTGGGGATTGGCAAGGACGGAACAAAAAACAGACTCTCCGGAGGAAAAGATCCAGCTCGTAAGACTTGCGCCATCGGGGTCACTAGAAATTCGATTTTTTCCCCAAGTTCTGGAAAGGCCAGATCGTGCAGCTCCACCATTCCATCTTTTTCAGTGGTTCGGGCCTCGTAGCGAATATTGCCTTTGGGATCCACATCTAAGACTCGGTTTTCAACGTCAAACTCAACACTTTCAGTTCGATCCTTGACCAACTGCTCGCCCGCGTAGGTCTTCGTCTGAGATGTTGAAAAATAGCGAGTCAGATTGACGTCACCCGCTTTGCCTTTGAATCGAGGGACCACCGCCTGATCTCTTTTAACGCCCGACTGACAAGCCAGAAGGGATGCTAACAAAACTATAAAAAAACCAAAGCGACCCATGATGTCCATCAAATCCCAACTTTGTTCAACTTGCCTTCCAAGGGAAGACGAAGGATAGAGCGGGCCTCATTCAATCCCCCCAAACTCTCCACGTGCTTAAATCCCATCTCCGACATCAAGCGCGAGGCCTTACGGGCACGACCGCCTGACTTGCAATAAATTTTATATTCAACGTCCTTGTCAAGTTTGGCTAAGCGTGTGCGAAAATCCACATCGAAAAAATCAAGCTGGCGCGCACCCTGAAGATGACCTTCGTTGAATTCTGCTGGGGTTCTTACGTCTAAGATGACCACCGATCGAGCCTCGGCAAAGGAGGTGAAAGAGCACAAGATAATGCTTAGGATGACGAAGGGTCTCATGCAAAATGTCCTTTCCAACAAGACGCCAAACTTAGCATTTATCCCAAAAGGTTCAAACGTTAAAACTGAGTGGGCCCGGGGATTCAAAAAGCTCGGTGTAGACCTTGTCGATAAACTTTCGCTGCAAAACCTGGGTTCTTGGAATGCTTTTATGAAGCTTGCGGATTCGAGCCTCGATCAGATCTCTTTGATCTCCCTGCAGGACTCGATAGGCCTGGCGAAGTCGTAAAATAGAAGCCGCTGCCAGAAGAGGCTTTTGCTCTATCACCTCGCTCTCAGAGGGCAAAAAAACCGAACAATGCTGCGTGTCGCCTTGCTCACAAAACAGACCATAGAACTTCCAATCCCCTTCACTGAAACGACCAACAAAGCTATCGAGGGGCTCTGCGGCCCGCTGACTCAGTTGTTCAAGGGCTTTTGCCACGGTTTTATAGCGGCGATCCCGTACCAGTCCCGAAGTCTGCTCGCCCCCCATTAAGGGTCGCAAAAAACTGGCGGCCAGGTAAGAGGCCATTCCTCGATCCTCCGCCTGCATTTTCAAGATGCAGGCCAAAGGGTGCGCCATATCAGCCATGCGCTGATTTTGCGCAGCCTTAAGAATCTGGTCTTCGTAATGAACCAATGCGCCCGCTTCGTCCGAACAATTGTCTAAATTGGGTGACGCCTGGGTAAAAGAAGACAAAAACATTGCAGCTAGTAACAGGGTGAGTTTGTTCATGAGGCCCAGTTTAGCCAGTCCGATTGCCTCCGCCAAGTCGAGCTTGGGTCTAGCTTTCCGGTCTTCTTGACGAACCCATTTGTCATCCTTGATCCTGACTATGGTAGGAGGCACCGATGGGCCAATTGCTTGTATTGCTTGCGTTCGCGACAATTGTCGGCTGTTCCGGCCCGACGCTAAACAATCGAAAACCCGCGGCCCTTCCCCCGAGCTGTCCCAACTGCGAAACTTTGGCTCCGTCTTTCGCTCTTCCATTTGGTCAAGGGATCCACTCGGCGCAAATGTGCGAAAACCCATCGGTTGCGATTTGTGAATTACCTTCACATTCTCAGTGGTTATCAACCAGAATGAAAACGATGGCCGAGGAGGAGGTCAGGATTCGAAAGTCCCTACTTCAGATCGCTCTGCAAAAAAAGGGCGCTTATGATCTGAATTACTGGTTCAAAGGGCTGGCGAAAGATGCCGGTTTTGTGCTTGAGACCACTGATTTTGAGAATCAGTTTTTAAGCCAAAATGCCAGTTCGAGCTCGGGAGCCGTGAAACTTCCCAGCCAATCGTTTTGTGACTCACAGAAATCACTCCTCGAACCCTGGAGCGTCGACAGTGCCGAAAAACTGAGCGCCCTAGATCGACAGGTAGAGCGTTTCACGGAAACCACAAAGCCCATTCTCCGTCGCCTCGCCATCGACAACCCCATGGCATTTTTAGATTTACTAAGTGAGCGCTGTGAAGAACTTCGCAAAGCCGTCGATCCGCGCGCCAACGAGGATAAAAATCCTCAGACCTTAACCGAAAACGTCTTGGCAAACTTGAAAACCATTTATACCAAGAGCGCTTGCTTACCTGGGGCCACCATTCGCACCTTTGCCGTACGTCTACACCAAGGGTTGCTTAAACCAGATGATGGGGCACTCAAAAAGTTTATCGAGGATCAACTGCCCGTGCTCATGGCGGATTTATCGACCCCGCCGTCCGCCAGTTCCCCGGATACGCCGCAGGCCGCGTTCCGATTGAAAGCACAGGAAAAAGCCACTTCTGTCGGAAACTCCTGCGCAGCGATGAGCCAGCTTTTTTTAAGGTTCCTAGCTCAGCAAAAAGAGACCCTGACAACGGACGCTCTTCAATCGAAGGAGGTATTGGAGCGTTTGCTATACGAGACCATGCCTTCTTTCACCGTCACAAGACTGGAAAAGGAGTTTGCCCTCGCCCAATCCGCAATAGCAGAAGCCGTCCGTCAGTCCGGACTCTCGACCTCCCTCAAAGAGGAAATTTCCAAAAGTTTTGAAAAAGTCAAATTTACACCCCTAAAGATTGACGACTCCCTTTTTGATACGAAAACCGCGAGGCTCGATCCCGCTTTGCTCGACCCCAATCATCCGATCATTTATCTTTTAGATTGGAATTCACTCTTTCAATTCAACGCCAGTTACAATCCCCTTAACATGCAAATTATGGTGACGCCGATGTTCGGAAAATTCACAGAAGGCCATCCGATGAGCTCGGTCATGGTTTTCATGCATGAAAATGGCCATCACATCGACACCAATCAGGCTCTTTTTCCTACACTTAAAAAAGAAATGCGAGAAATGATCGGTTGCCTCCGCGATCGAATTCGAATGACGGCCAGTCAAACGGGAGAAACCGTCGCTGATTTTTGGGCGAGTCAAGGACTTCAAATCCTCTTAAGGGACTTGCCGAAAGAGCATCAGGTCAACCTGTTTACTGGGGCCCACACGGTTTTTTGCATGTTTGATCGAGGAGAACCAAATCTTTCTTTCAGGTCCACCCATCCTCATCCGATGTTGAGAGCGGGAACAATCCCTTCTCTTAGTCCATTATTCCAAAATATATTTTCTTGCCGGAAATCGGAACCGCAAACGCCCAACTGCCAATGGCCTGGAGATAATGCATGGGAACCACCCTATTAACTTTAATTCTTTTCTGCAGCGGGCCCGTCTTCGCCAAGAGCCAAGCCACATGGGGATCATTCGAGTTTAAGAGTCCGTCCATTCGCTACGTCCTATTCGAGTCAAGTCAAGGAGCCGAAAAATCTTATCAACTCCAGATGACCGCGAAAGGCTCCCCGGCCCGAACTGTGATGCTCAATCAAAATCAATTTGCCGATGTAACCGCGCACCTCCAGTCAAAGTTCATGAGCGAAGGCCGGGTGCAACGCATTCGTCGAGAGAAAGTGAGTTGTAAAAACTGGCAGGCGCGCTTTTCCTATGCTCGCGAATTGGTCCAGTTCCAATTGTGTGAGAATAATTTACGCCAACGCCACCTGACTACATCCTTAAGGCTATTCCTAAATGCTTATTTCCCCATGAGCGACTTCGTGGCCTCCTATCGACATTGACATTTTGGCTTCATTTGGTCGTGGGACCGGATTCTCCGCCGGAATTCGGCCCTGCTTTGGCCCCCTCAATTTCTAAAAATCCCGAATCTTTGTCACCTAACGAAGAAGCTTGCACGCAAAAGTCATAAGGCTTTTTCTTTGCCGTCCCCAGTGACGCCTCGCGAATTTGCTGGCCCACCTTGGTCCATTTGCCGTCCTTCATGCCAGAGTGCTTGGCGCACTGGCCATCCTCGGCCAAGTTCGTCACAAGGTCGGACAACGGCATGTCATGGCAACTATCGGCCATATCAAAACCAGGTTGACCATAGGGTATACAGGGTTTTCCCTCGGGACGTTTCACTCGTTTGGGATCCGAGGCCGCATGGAAAAGCAAATAGGCGGACTCATCCGCGACACGGTGATGACCACAACGAAAAATCTCCGCACAGGCGGAGGCACAAATACCATCGCGAGGCACGATGGTCTTGAGTTGTGCCCCTTTCTCAAACACCCATTTTTCTATCGAACTGGCGTAAGCCACACTGCCGCCATTGCTATTCAGTACAAAAAACTGCACACGCGCTTTCTGCTCATCGGTAAATTTTGAGAAGGCGTCCCCGACCGTTTTGTCGATTGGGCCGTTGAGATAGAGGGTTCGACCATCTTGGCTCAGCTGAAGGGGTTGAAGCTCTTTCTTCTCTAATTTTTCAATGATTTTCGCCTTACGTGCTTTCATCAAATCAACGCAAGGATCCGCCCATGATGAGACTCCAAAAATTAGGGTCGAGATGAGTAGGACCCGGGACATCAGTCTACTAATGCGAGGACTCCTGCACGACTTCCTCTGCCTGCAAGTTTTCGCCATGGCGATAGCGGTCGACAAGAGACTTGTCGGTTGTGGGAAAGGAGAAGAGCAAAGCATGCGAGTTGCTAGGTGCATCTTCGACCGTCACAACAATGTACCAAAAGTCGGTGTCCTCGTTGAACTCCTTGATAAAGCTCACGAGCACATTGCCAGTCGAATCCCCACTGCGCCAGATTTCATCGGCATCTTCCAGGGTGATTTCACGGGAATCGGAAAAATGCAGAAAATCTTCCTCAGGTATATCGCGCTGAGAGCGCAAAAGAAGCATAGCCTTGTAAAGGCCCACCGCCAATTCGTCGGCCTCATGTAGAGCATCCCCGTCGATGGCCCCCATGGGCACATCGGCCGATGTTCTCTGAAAAACTATTTGGCCGCGACGATAGCGTTCCACCAATTTGTCGTCCATGGTGGGGAAATGAAGGTAGACAAAACTTGGCGTGCTCTCCGTCAGATAGCAGGCGGCCACGTGAAAGAGGCCATTGTCGAAACGGCGAATGTAGATGAACATGCGCTGGTCACCCAAAGTAGTGGTGTCTTCCCAAACCTCATCGGGGTCATCCAAGAGCCGATCCAAATGCTTGTCGTACTTCTTGAACTCACCTTCGTGGATGTCGGCTTTCCCACGCAAAGAGAAGAACTCCTGTTCGAGGACCTGGATCTCTCTCTCAAAGTGAGAATAAAGATCATTCTCCGAATCAAAGACGAGGCCGTGCTCCTCATCAATGATGATGGGTTCGATTTCACGTTTTTTAGAGGACCTCGGCATTCCCATATTATACACGAAAACGAGTGTTTCGAATTGAAACAGCCGTTTGTCGAGCCTCCAACCCATAGGGTACCGACCATGGTCTTGATAGTCAATTTTCGCGGGTTTTCGCTTGCCTGAACAGTAGTTTAACTCAAACTGAGGGTGTGAAGGATCTCAAAATAAACGACGCCCACTTGGATCAAATTGAACACCTCCTAGTGCAGAGCATGAATGGGATCCACCTCCTGTTCGATAATGAGACCATAGCCCGGGTCTTACGCATTCCGACTGAGCATATCGATCTCTTTCACATGAAAAACCTGGACCGCATTCAAGAGCTCTTTACGGAATTCATCAAACGCAAGACCCTACAAGAAAAGCAGCTGTATCTAGCCTCTTTGGATCAAGAGTCCTTTGAGATGCTTCTAAGAACCTATTTTCACATCGTCGACAATAGCCTGTTCACTGAGCTGCCTCACCGCCACTAAAAGACCTAAAACAGCACGACCAAAGTGCCGATAAGACCCCATGCGACTCTTTTGCCTAATCTCGATCTTTATGTGGGCCGCTTCGGCTTCTGCCGAGTATCGAGTTTTTGAACTGGTGATTCAAGATCCCACAACCGGGCAAGAAAGAACTGAACTTTCCACTTTAGATCCCAATCAATATCGCGGCTATCATCCAGTCAAAGCAGAAGAGCGAGTCACCTACAGCGCCACTTGGATGTGCCGAGGAAGCACCGCGGGCCGCCCCCTCTGCTCAAGGCCAGAGGACCCAAGTCCAATCTCTCCATCTCTGGACCGCCCGACCGCCCGCTAGCTGTGGTAATATCGAGTCAAGGCAAAGGAAGGCCATGGCTGCAGGAATATCCTCCGAGCGTTCGCGCCAAAGCGAAGAGCTGCGTGAACTGCAAGACAAATATCGAAAAAAGAAGCAATCCATCCAAGAGGATGGCGAGCAAGATCTTGATGAAGCTCGGCAAACATCCGCAGAAAAGATAAAAAAGGAAAATCAGCAGTCCTCGGCCGTAATCAACCACACCCGCGCGCAGAATCGCGAACGATTGAACCAGATAAAAGAACAAAATGACGCCAAAATCACATACGAAAAAACGCGGGCTGAAAATCGACTCGGCACGCAGAAGCAGAACGATCAGAATCGGCTCGATGCCCTTGCCACCGCCACCGAAAACCGGCGAGCGGCCCTAGAGCAGGCCCAAAGAGACTCACACAATCGCGAAGCCCAACTGCAACAAAAAGAATCGGAGCGAACAGGACAAATCTTGCGGGAACACATCGAGCGCCGAAAACAAGCCAACGAGCAGGCCGCTGAGCAAATGCGGGAGTTCAACTCAAAAGTTCAAAACGAACGGCAGGAAACTCAGCGTAAAAATGAAGCCGAGCTACGGCAACTGCGCGAGCTGCAAGATAAAAAAATCCAAGCGGCCCGCAAAGAGAATAAGACTACCCTCGATACACTCTCTAGCCGCAATCGCGAGCAGATC
>JBFWON010000072.1:0-22019 GCA_050250515.1 Bdellovibrionales bacterium
TAACAACGTTGGGGCGTCGAGATCTGTGGGCCTCTACTTTGACGCCAGTAACAACGTAAGACTCGATCCCTCAACCACTAATTCAGATCTCATTTTGGCATCTACCGGAAGTAAGGTCGGTATCGGATCGACCGCCCCCGCCAGGACTTTGGATGTCGTCGGTAACTTCCAAACAATCGGCGGTCAGACGACCACGGCTTCTGGTTGGCAGCAGCTGAACAATATCGCAGGAAATAATGCGCCATCCGCCTCTGCCGTCAATACGGACTACCAAACGATGGTCATCGACGCGACCGTCAACTCGACCAACAATACAGGGGTTCTTACATCAACGATGGGATATGTTGCGAACTACGGCACCGGCGGATTGAACGTAGGGAGATCGTTCTATGGATTTGGCGACTTCAGCGGGGGCAATGCTACTGAGTATTACGGCTTCTCTTCCGACATTCAGGTTCCAAGCGGACACACAGTTGCCAACTATAAGGCCTTTGTGGCAGGCTCACCAACCGATGCCACGGGGATCACCAACTCTTATGGACTTTATATCGAAGATCAGAGTGCCACGACCGACACCTTTGGAGTGTATCAGGCCGACTCGAGTGACAAGAACTATTTTGCCGGAAACGTGGGAATCGGCACGACAGATCCAGCCACAAAATTTATGATTCGCAACACGGACACACGTAACACCGCGAGCTATTTTTCGACGTCGGACACGACTGTGGACGTAGCCCCAGGCTCCGCATCGTCGGCCTTCGCCTACTACGCCGCCTTCAATAGGTTGACGTCGTCCTCGAGCAATCTGGGCTCGGCCGACCTTTACGGTTTAGATAATAGCGTCCATCTTTATGGCGGCACGGGCTCTATGGGTGCGGCCTACGGCAGCATGAATAGTTTTTCAAACTTTGCCGGCCGCACCATCAACGCTGCCCATGGTAGCTACAATTTCGTTGTGAACAACCACGCTTCAGGAACTATATCAAACGCCCATGCCGTTCAAGCATATGTAACAAACACCAGCGGAACCATCACTAACGCCGTGGGTGTCTACATCGGAACCGTTGAGGGCACAAATCGCTGGTCTCTTTTCGCTGATGACTCGAATGCTAAGTCCTACTTCGCCGGCAGCGTGGGTATCGGAACGGACAATCCCGCTACAAAACTGCATGTGAATGGCGGAGTGCAAATCGATGGAGCTCTCAACGCGCGGGCTGAAGTCATACAGTCCAACGTGAATGCGAGCGGAGCTGTGACACTTTCTTCTCTGGCGAGTGGTAGCGCTTACCGAGTTACACTGACTGGCAACTCAACCTTGACCCTTCCTTCTGATCCAGGGGTCAGTGGTGCTATGGCGCAAGTGGTGGTGAAGGTGGCTCAGGATGGCTCGGGCTCACACACACTGGCGTGGTCGCCGCCGGGAGGAGATTCGATCCTCTGGACGGGCGGCGTAACTCCCGCGGTGTGTAGTGGTGCGAACCAAATCACGATCTATCAATTCGTCAAAATCAACGGGGATTCTAACTGGTATGGCTCGCAAGTTTGGCGTCAGTGCCCATAATCTAGCGGGTCGACTGGCCACAATTGTTCTGATAACGGCTGCGTTTCCGTCAAATGCGGGAGTGGCTTTTTTCGCGCGAATGGCCCCCGCCGTTACCAGTGTGAATTATGATTTCACGGCCTCTGGCGCAAGTCTTCCATTCCAACTAACCTTAACAAGGGCCACGACGGCCACCTATGTAAATAGCAGTGGTCTTATTGCCACGGCGGCCACCAATACGGCTCGGATCGACTTTGACCCCACGACGCTTGCGCAAAAAGGCCTGTTGATGGAGCCTGCTGCCACCAACCAAATTCGGTACAATCAGGATATGACCAATGCCGTTTGGACCGTAGATTCCTTGAACCTATCCACCGTCACCTCACCCGACGGCACTAGCAACGCCAACTTTTTGCAAGAGAACACGGCCAACAACGTCCACAAGATTTATCAAGATCCTGTTTCGTCTACCGCCGGAAACACCGTCACCATTTCGGCCTTTATCAAAAATTCGGGTAAGCAGAAGATGCGGTTTCAAGTAATGGACGCAACCGCCTACTCGAATGGAATTACGATGAACATTGATCTCTCAACCAATTCTATCAACAGCATCAGTGCTTACGGGAACGGAAGCCTTAACTCCTCATCTGTGACGGCCTACCCCAGCGGTTGGTATAGATACACCATGACTGGCGTGGTATCGACGACCCAAGCCAATGCTTTGGTTCAGTTTGAACTTTTGAATAACTCCTGGTCGGCGCCTTACACGGGTGACGGATCAAGCGGGATTTATGTTTGGGGCACGCAATTTGAAATTGGCACCCGGGCTTCGAGCGTCATCCCGACAACGTCGGCGGCGGTCACACGTAATGCGGACCAAGTTACCTTTAACACTATGACTTGGTTTAACCAACCAGCGGGCACCCTCCTGGCCCAGTTTATCGATATTGGAAGTTACAGCGGACTAAATTATAGGGTGTTCAGTCTCTCCAACACCAACGCAGGGGGAACATTTGCTCAGAATGAAATCTTTATTGGTGACAATGGCACGACTAATACAAGTGGCGTCACCACCGCGAGCTCGGCTGTTTTTGCTCCTGCTGGAGCCGTTGCTGCAGCGGGAAGCGTAAACAAAATCGCCCTATCCTACCAAGCGAATAACTTTGCGTACTCGATCAATGGCGGCGCGGCCATCACCGACACTTCTGGGGCCTTACCATCCCCCGCCTATGGTTACATTGGCTCACAACCAGATGGGAACATGAGACCACGTTGGATTCAAAAAATTCGTTATTGGCCAAACACGACGTCTTCAGCCGCTTTGGCTGCGATTTCCACGCCCTAAGCCTGAAGCACGGCAAACTCGATCGATTTAAAAGTAGTATCTCCCGCCGACACCCACATCGATGCCGCTGCCCGAGTGCGGGGTGAAGAGCAGCGTGGGACCCAGTTCACCAAACACACCGAAGCGAGTGGGTGCTGGATACCATTCAAATCCGACCAGGCCGCGAATGAAAACTCCGGTGCCCGAATCATCTGAGTGGCGATGGCAATGCCAGCGTCCACATTCGTAAGAATCGCTCCAGAAGCCAATTCCCCCGCCGCCACCAAAGTAGCCACTGGTTTCGCGACCGAATCGGGTGCCGGTGCCGAAAATTTTGGGAATGTGAAACAGGTAATCCGCGTAAATGGCCGTCCCATGACTACCCGCCACTCCTATGCCAAAATCCAAAGCCCCTTGCTTTGTGAACCAGTACTTACCGGTAATGGAGAAGATGGTCCCCCCCATCACTCCCAAGCCGAACTGATTCGGTCCGACCGTGGCGGCCCTGGGTGTCTGTGGAAATCCGAGCGCAATGACCAAAATGAGCGCTCCAAACCAGGTGGAAATTCGAATATTCATTGTTTTCCTCCGCTGTAGTCCTAATTGAACAAAATCTTGGCGCTTCACACATTGAATAACGCAGCTGGTTATTATAGCATCCTGTCTTTATTTTTCAGGAGTGATTGATGAACAGCCTTTGGAACGATGCTGAAGCCAGCCAATATGCAAAAGACCCCGTCGCCATGCGGGCTTATACCTCGCGCCTTTTGGGCCGCGAAGCTTCGCTGGTGCAACACGGTGGTGGCAACACATCGGTTAAGGCGTCCCGCCGAAATCTTTTTGGTGAAGAAGAACAAATTCTTTACGTCAAAGGCAGCGGTTGGGATCTCGCGACGATAGAGCCCCAGGGTTTTGCTCCTGTAAAAATGGATGTGCTCATGCGCATGGCTCAGCTTGAAAAGTTGAGCGATGGAGATATGGTCCGCGAACAAAAGGCGGCGATGGTGAATCCGTCGGCGCCCACACCTTCGGTCGAAGCGATTTTGCATGCGATTATCCCGTTTAAGTATGTCGAGCACACCCATTCGGATGCGGTGGTCACTCTCACCAACTGCCCAAACGGCGAAGGTTTTGCGAAGGAAGTTTTTGGCGAGAATGTTTTGATCGCTCCCTACATTATGCCGGGATTTATTTTGGCACGGCAGATTTTTGAACTCACTCGCGATGTGAAATGGGACAAGCTTGAGGGCATCGTTTTACTTCATCATGGTATTTTCACCTTTCACGACGATCCCAAAGTGGCCTATGAAAACATGATTCGGCTGGTGACCAAGGCCGAAGACTTTTTGAATAAAAAAGGCGCTTTGAAGATTCGCACGAGTGCCCCGACCGTGACCCCGAAAGCTGTCGAGATGGCGACGCTTCGACGCGAATTGGGCGAGGTCATGGGTTCTCCGGTGTTACTACGTCTCAATGCCTCGGAAGAAGCTGTGGGCTTTTCGACTTGGGAGAAAGCCCGCGAAGTCACTCGTCGAGGGACGGTGACTCCTGATCACGTGATTCATATCAAACCCTTCCCCATGTTTTTGGGTAAGGGTGTAAAAGAGGACGTGGCAGAGTATGTGGCCGACTACAAGACCTACTTTGAGCGACACACCAACCCCGAATTGAAGCCTCTCAACCCCTGCCCGCGCTGGGCCGTGTGGCCAGGAGCCGGCGTTTTAAGTATCGCCGCCCACGCCAAAGGTTTGCGCATCGTGGGTGATATCACATCGCATACGGTCCGCTGCCTGCAATGGGGTGAAACTCTTGGCGGCTGGAAACCCGTGACGGAGGCCGAATTACACGAAGTCGAATATTGGGAGTTAGAACAAGCCAAGTTAAAAGTCGGTGGTGGGGCTAAGCCTGCTCTGCAAGGCAAGGTCGCTGTCGTGACCGGTGCGGCTAGCGGAATCGGTCGCGCCATTGCGGAAGACCTGCGGGCGCAAGGTGCTTGCGTGGTCGGCCTTGATGTGAATCGCGAGATCAGTGAGATCTTTAAAGGCGACCAAGCGCTGGGACTTTACTGTGACGTAACCTCGGAAACTTCGATTGTGGAAGCCCTTGAGGCCGCGGCTAAGAAATTCGGCGGGGTCGACATTTTGGTGACAAACGCCGGGACTTTCCCGAGCAGTAAGCCGCTTGAGACTTTAGATGAGAAAGATTGGATCAACACTTTGAATGTGAACCTGAGTGGGCACTTCCGAATGATCAAAGCCGCCATTCCGCTCTTGAAGCAGGGTTTTGAACCTTCAGTGATTGTGGTTGGCTCGAAGAATGTTCCCGCACCCGGTCCTGGCGCGGGCGCCTACAGTGCGTCCAAGGCGGGCCTTACGCAGCTCGCCCGTGTGGCCGCATTAGAATTGGCTCCTTTTGGGATCCGAGTGAACACCATTCATCCCGACGCCGTGTTTGACACCGGAATTTGGAGCGAAGACGTAATCGCGAATCGGGCCAAGAACTATGGCCTCAGCGTTGAACAGTATAAGACCAAGAATCTACTTAAGACCGAAATCAGCTCAAAGAATGTGGCGAATTTGGTCTCGTCGATGGTGGGCCCCGCGTTTGCGAAAACGACTGGCGCCCAAATCCCTATCGACGGCGGCAATGACCGCGTGATCTAATCGGGGATGGCGAGGCGTTGGCCGGCCATTACGCGTGTGTTCACGCGTAGGCCGTTGGCGCGGGCCAGTCGCGACAAGCTAATGTCGTATTTCTTAGCCAAATCCCAGAGGGTCTCACCGCGCTTAACCACGTGACGACGTCGGTTCGATTGGGCGGCACTCCGCTTACCACGTTGGTTCGGAAGTTCTTTGCGAACCACTCTCTTAGTGGCCGATCGAGACTTGTACTTAGACAACACCTGGCTTCGCTTCTTAACCACGCGGGTGCCCGTGCTCGATTGATTGTCAGATTTCAGTTTTAGCTTCTGACCCTTATAGATAGTCGCGCGCTTACTCAGGTTGTTGAGTTCGATCAAATCCGCCACTGAAATGCCGTAGCGCTTGGCAATGATGGACAAGTTCTCACCCGGGCGAACGGTGTGAACTGAGACCTCTCGTCTTTCCACCGCGGGCACCGCATACGAACTGTTCGAGTTCGAGTTCGCATCTTCCATCACATATTTAACGCCTTCTCCACCGACGTCTGGCACCCTCAGCTTTCGGCCGATGCGCAAGAGCGTGCGATTCGACAGACCATTCAAGCGACGCAACTGCGAAACCGTCGTGCGATGTCGTTTGGCGATGGTCGAGAGATTGTCGCCACGGCGAATACGATAATAATAGTACTCCGCTTGAACCACCTTGGGTGTGGACGTCACACTCATCGAAAGGGCCGCCAAAGCATCTGTGGCGCGTCCTACCGGAATCCTGACCACGGTCTCAGTTCCGCGAGTGATCGGTACGTAGTCCGTACGGAATTTAGGGTTGAGCAGCTGGAGCTCTTCAATATCGACATTCAAGTTGCTGGCCAACTTCGAGATACTAATTGGCGATTGCAAAGCCACTGTGTCGTAAGAGAGCGGATCTTGAAATTCAAGGGCTGTAAATCCATAGCGAGCCGGATCTTTGGCAATCATTACGGCCGCGATAAACTTGGGCACGTAGTTGCGTGTTTCAGGTGGCAGTGCTCGACGCTTCTTTATCAGAGCCCAAAAGTCGCGGGTGTAGTACTTGGTCACCGCTCGCTTCACTCGAGCCTCGCCCACATTGTAGGCGGCCATAGCTAAATGCCAGCTGCCCAACAAATTGTGTAACGCTTTAAAATATTCGGCCGCCGCCCGTGTCGACAAAACCGGGTCTCGGCGCTCATCAATAAACGTGTCTATTTTCAAGCCAAAGCGCTTTCCCGTGCCGCGAATAAACTGCCAATAACCGACGGCATTGGCGTGGGAGTGAGCCTTGGGTGAAAATCCAGACTCAATCATCGCCACATAGACCAACTCTTCCGGCAGACCATTCTCCCTTAGCACATTTCGCATCATCGGCAGATAACGGGCCGATCGCTCTAAATAGAGCTGCATGTATTTGCGGCCCCTACCGGTGAAATACTTCATCCATTTTTCGACATGATCGTTGTTATCCAGCGGCACATCGCCAAAGGCACTCTTGTACGGCATTTCGATGTTGTGCTCGACGACCTCAGAGGATTCTTCATTTTCCTTAATCTCGGCACTTTGGACATTTTCGCCATCGGCCGCGGCCGCACTCGACTGGGCTTCGGGTGAAGAGTTCGGATTGTGCAATAGGCTTGCACAGCCCGTGAGTAGAAATAGGCATGGGAGCAGCAGCCCCCTCGATTTCCTTAACATCAAACGTTCTCCTTAAAAGGACGCGTAGAGCTTCTAATAGCTTAACGCGTTGTCGACTTGGCGTCCACCCACAGCGGCTCAGAAAGAGACACTTTGGACCCATCTAACAGTCGGTAAATCATCCAGTTTCGAAGTATCGCCTTCACATAGAAGCTGGTTTCTTCCCAAGGGATTTCATCCAGCCAAATCTCGACGTCTGGGCTAGACGACGGGGGCCCCTCCAATAGACTAAGGTCCTTACGCGCCGACAACCAGCGTTTAAGTCGGGTAGGTCCTGCGTTGTAAGCCGCTAACGCCAGAGGAATATGCCCATTAAACTTTTTTATCAGACGACTAAGGTAAGTGGCGCCCAATTTAATATTAATATCGGGGTCTAATAATGAGTCAGTGCCGCGAAAGGCCTTCAGGCGCAGATCTCGGGCAATTTCTTTACCGGTTGAAGGCAAGAGTTGCATCAGCCCCAAGGCCCCGGCCGGACTTTTGGCATCCGCGCGAAACGAACTTTCCTGACGAATGACTGAAAAAATCCAATCTGATGTCAATGAACTTTGTTTAGCTTCTTTCTCCGCCGTCTTAGCATATTCCTCAGGAAAGACGACACGAAGGACCGAAAGTTGGGCCAGAGTCGGATCTTCATCCACCGCCCGAGAGACCTCCTGAATCGCCAGATCATAGCGCATAGTCAAAGCCCAGAGCTTAGCACGGATCAAACGCTCTTCATGGGATTGTGGCTCGGGTAAAGAGTCCAATTCACGTTCAGCCTCTTTAAACCAACCCGCCTTTAGAAGAGCGATCATACGCTCCCAGCCCAATCGCTCCCCCGGTAAAAGGCGCAACTCCGCTTTGATGGGGGTGGCCCCCGGCGCAAGCTTAATTTCACCGCCGTTGAGCTCAGCCTGGGCCCGCAAACCATAATAGGAAAATGGATATCGAGAAATAAGGGCCTGACCGACCGAAGAGGATTTTGCGGCGTCAATTTTCTGCTGCGTTCGCCACTGCCAATAAAGGCCTCGATACTCAAAATCGGTCCCGCTGGCCAGGGCCAACAATCTTTCGAAATAGGCGGTCGCCTGGGGGTAGCGTTTCCGACGAAACTCAAGAAGGCCCAAGCGAAAGATAGCCTCGGCGGCCTCCGGGGTGCCGCCATGATACTTCATCAGTTGTTCAAAATTCTCAGCCGCATCACCGTATTCGCCAGCCGCCACTGCCGCTTTTCCAGCCAAAAGCAACGCCTTGGTCCCATCCACTTGCCCGGAAAACTTAGCAAAACTTTTCTCCGCCAGAGTCAGAGCATCTAAATAATTGCTTCTCGCATAGGCGTTATTCGCCCATCGGTAGAGCCTGGCCGCATCGACCTTTTGCATCTCTTTGACGACCGAGGAGCGAACATGAACGTATTTTTCGTCGCTCTTGTTGGCAATGCTCAAGTAAATATCCAAAATTAGCTCGGTCGCTTCCTGGGCGTGACGACTGCCAGGAAATTTCTCAATGAGTTTGATCCCGTCTTCTACGGCCGAAACCAAATCCCGACTGTCGAAGGATCTTCGCATGCGTGCGGCGATGTCTTTTTCTTCGTCTGAAATGCCGAGGTCTTCTTTCTTCACCTGAGAGGTCGGCGCCGCGGGCGCTACCTTCTGCTTGCCCAACAACGTGGATCGAATCGACTCCATTCGGGAACGAACTTCGGAGCTTTCCTTCTCATTCAGACTGCGCGCCAAAAAGTCGACCGCGGCCGAAAGATTTTGCTCTACAAAAGCGAGTTCCCCCGCCCACTTTAAAGTGCTCGCACGTTCGTCGATGGTCATCCAGCCGCGCACTTGTTGAAGCCGATCAATTGTCTTCCACGCGCCGGCCCGATCCGTTTTCAACTGATGCTCCACTAACAGCAGCATCGCGGACACATACTGATCCCGCAAAAATGACGAAGAGGGGCCCGAGAGCAACCAGCTGGGCTCGCCGTAAACCCTTTGGGTCGCCGATTTCAAAAAACTCACACTGGGCTTGCCGCCCTTACCAAGCAATTGCGCGCATTGCAGTTGATTCCATGCCAACCAAGGCGCCAAACTCTTACCCATCGCGTACGCCTTGTTCAAACTGGTCATGCATTGGCTGGCATTGTTGTCGAGAAAGGCCTGTTTGGCTTCAATTAAAAGATTGGTCAGCTTGTCGGCCTTGGGCTTTTTCTCCCCGTACATCCAGCGAGGGGCCGCAAAGTTTTGATCCAAACTGACTGAAACCGTGGAAATTTGCGGTGCCGCCCAAAGCGCTTGCGAAACAAAAAAGATCAGACCGGATCGAATCATCAGACCTCCGCCAGTTCTATGGCTCGGCCCAGTACTTTTTCTAATTTTTGAACCTGCTTGCGAATCTTATCTGGCTGGGTCATCTCTCCGATCAGTTTTTCCGGCGCAAAACTAAGAGCTTCACATTGCGCCAGCAAATCGCGCAAGGGCTCGGAGAGCTCATTACGCAAACTCGGAGGTGTCGACTCCAAAAGTTTCACCAAGTCCTGATTCGCCCCACCCTGCTCACTGATTTGACCCAATATCCAATAGACGGCGTTGGTCATCTCAACGCCCAGCCTTCGCCAATCTTTTTTACCGGCCAATTCATGGATACGCTTCAGTCTTCGATCCAACTGCAGCTTTAAATTCACCTTCTTCGGCTTGCGGCGAAACTGCCGCCAGGCCTGAAACCCGAGAAAGGCAAAAACGGCCGCAAATAAAACCAGTGTGATCGTGGGCTTAATCGTTCGAGAAGCCAAGCTCTCATGAAAGTCCGTGACCGGTGGGGGCAGCTGCGGGCCTGAGTCCACCGGCGGCGCCGTCCCGGCCGAAGTCGCCATGCCTGGTGGAGATTGTGTCGGTGAACCCGTGACCGTCAACTTCAAGGGTTGCGAGGCCACCGCCTGATAAGTTTTCGAATCTGGGTCAAAGGTGCTGATTGCAACAGGTGGAACATCAAAAATTCCAGGCTCGCGTGGAATAATCAAAACTTCAAACTCTTTGAAGCTCGTTCCATCCTTTAAAAACTTCGCTTGCGACTTTTGATCATAGAGTTCGAAGCTAGGGGGCAATTCGAGTTTGGGAAGCTCAATAAGTTTGGCATTCCCTTGCCCCTCGATTCGCACGCGCAAGGTTACCGGTTGATTGGTCACCCCAGTCGGCGGTTCAAACTGGGCCGTCAAACGAAAGTGTCCCACCGCGCCCGTGAAATTAGCCGGCCGATTTTCAGTCGGCGTATCTAAAACTTCGATTGGAATCGGCTTGCTCGCCTTGGTGAATTGATAGGGCCGCCCAAAACCAAAAGTCGAAGGGGTAATGACGGTGCACTTAGCCTTGTATTGATCGACCGTCGCTTTACCCGCCTTGATCGGAAACAAGGCATAAGACACTAGAAGCGCCCGCTGGTAGGCTTGACCGTTGAGGACCACTTGCTCAAAATTCAGCCGAGTGGCCATTTCTAAGTCTTCTTTCCAAAATCCTTTCAGATCGGGATACTTGAGGGTGTCGATGTCGCGAATTTGTCCTTTGGTATACAAATAGAAATTGGCCACCACCTGTTCGCCCACGTAGGCGGTTTTTTTGTCGGTCGAGGCATCGATAAAAAAGGCTTCATTGGGATTGAAGGGGCGACCGGGTTGACCATCAGGCGGCATGTTGGGACGCAGTCGCCGCTGCAACATTTGATTGAACAGCTCTTCCATGCTGTCCATCTGATCAAAGGGATCGGGCTGTTGTGGTTGTCCACCACCCCTGCCCGCCTGTGGTGGCCCTTTGCGCTCTCCAGCCACAACGATTTCAATCGGCTTGGTTTGCAGCGTCTTACCATCCACATGGACTGACACTGGTGGCAGACGCAGCTTACCCTGCTTGTTGGCGACCAATAGGTAATTAAAATTTCGCGATTGTTCGGTGACAAATTGACCGTTCACAAAAGAGCTGCGGGTTTCAATACCTGTGGAGGTATTGACCAACTCAAAGCCGTCAAGACCACTTAACCTGGGCTCATCCACCTGAACGCTGTTTTTAGATGAAACGCTGACCGTGAAATTGATCACATCGCCGACGGCGACTTCCTGCCGATCGACGGAGGCTTGCACGTCGACATCTTGCCCACGGGCCGAAAAGGTTGTCACACATGCTAGGATCAAAGCCCACATAATCACCTTGATATCACCAATCCTTGCCCTTGGGCATCTCCTTTAGCCCCTTTTCATAATCTTGAGCTCGAATATTTTGCTCCTGATTCTTAATTTCATCCAAGATCCGCTTCACGTCTTGGTCTGTCAGTTCCTGACTCTGAAAATTAGGCTTTTTCGGAGGCGGCTTTTGCTGTTGCTCACCATCACCAGGATTCTGCTTTTGATCCTGCTGCTGCGGTTGCTGTTGATCCTGCGATTCGCCCCCGCCACCACCGCCACCCATAAAGAGCAGCTCAATGTTGGTCTTCACTTCGATTGAATCGGGCTCTAAAGCCAAAGCTTCCTGATAAGCCGCCAAAGCCTCGTCGATTTTCTTTTCTTTCGCGTAGACTCCAGCCAAATTGAACAGAGCTTCAAAGCGCAGAGGTGAATCCTTGGGCATCACAGTCAGTGCCCCCCGATAGGCCTGCTCGGCCTTTTCAAATTCTTCGTTCGCTTCGAACGTGCGACCCAAATTCATTTGAATCTCTGGATTCAGAGGGTCGACCTCCAAAGCGCGCAAAAAAGCTCGGTAAGCCGAGTAGTAGGACTTCTTGTCATATTCCTTCAAACCTTCGCGGTTGCGCCAATAAGAATCCAGAGTCGTGGCCGCAATACTTTGAGACGCCAAAAGGACTAGGGACAAAGACAACCACTTATTCAAGCGGCACCTCGAAGCGTCCTCGCCAAATACGGCCTTCGGACTTACGCTCACCCAAAGCAAACTCGAGCAAGGCCAAGATCAAGCCCACAAACAAGAACCCTTGATAATGTTCGTTGTAGTGGCTGACCTCCATAGTTTCAAACTGGGCTTTTTGCAGCTGATCAATATTGCGGCGCAAATTCAAAACCGCATCACCACCAAACGTGACCTGTTGGTAAGAGCCCTTACCCGCCTCGGCCAAAGCCTTAAGAGCTTCACCGGTCGATTTTGAAACTATAGTTTTGTTGGATTTGTCTTTTTTGTAGCCGACTAAGTTGCCATTTTTGTCGCGAACAGGAATTTGGCCGCCGTTCGCCGTCCCGAAACCGAGGGTGAAAATCCGAATCCCTTCGTCAGAGATCTTCTTGGCCGTGTCGAGCCCCCCGACTTCGTTGTCTTCGCCATCCGAGGCGACCACGATCACTTTGGTCGCTCCCGAAGGCTGTTGCTCATCCTCGCCATTTCCACCCCGGCGAAGCGCCATATAAGCCTCACTCAAAGCCTTTTTGAAATTAGTCCCCTGTGAAGTCACCGCTTCAGGAGTCAAAGACTCCAAGAACATTTTGAGCGCGCTTTTGTCCGCCGTCATGGGTGAGAGCAAGATCGCTGATCCAGCGAAGGCCACAAGGCCCACCTTGTCGCCACCAAGTCCATCAACAAAACGCGACAGTTCTTTTTGCGCAAGTTCCAAGCGAGAAGGCCTCACATCTTCGGCCAACATACTGTTCGATACGTCGACGACCAGCATGATCTCCAAACCTTCGTTCTTGGCTTTTTGTTTGCCCTCACCCGATTGGGGGCGGGCGAGCGCTAAAACAAAAAAACCAAGGGCCATGGCCTGTAACCAAATTTTGAGAGTGCGCCGCGAAGGGGCCACTGTTCGAGTTAGAAAACCCATCAATTTGGGATCCACGACTTTGCTCAATATGGCTTTTGTTCGGTGGCGCATCCACCACAACAAAAAGACCAGCAAGGGAATGAGCATCAGCAAGTTCAAGGCCGCCCGATCGGCGAAACGATAATCAAACATTTAGGGCCCCTTCCGAATCCAAGTGGCCGTCAAAAAAACTGAGCTCATGTAAAAGATCACCGACCATTTGAGCCAAGGAGGAAAGAGCTCCGCATAACGAGTGAACTGGGAAGTTTCGATATTGGTCTTCTCCAGTCGGTTGATCGACTTAAATACCTCTTGCAAAGCGTTGCCGGTGGTGGCGCGCCAGAATTTTCCGCCCGTCTCTTCCGCCATTTTGGTCAGCAATTGCTCATTGATGGCCGAATGGATGGGGCGATAGCGCTTCACCTTTCGGCCAAAGACATCATCTACAATCACCGGCAATTGCGCATCTCCATCCCGGCCGATACCGATTGAGTAAATCTTTATGCCAAAGCCCTTAGCGATTTCCAAAGCGGTCTCCGGATCGATGGTTCCTGAATTGCTCTCGCCATCAGTCAGTAAGATGATCACCCGGCTTTTGGCGGTTGAGTCTTTGATGCGTGCCACACCGTTGGCCAGCGCCACACCAATCGCCGTGCCCATCTTGATATTACGGGCGGGTTGAACTTCTTCCACACTGCGAAGTAAAAGCGGGTAATCAAGTGTCATGGGCACGCGAGTGTAGCTCTCACCAGCAAAGACCACCAAGCCAATGCGATCCGAAATGCGCCCTCGAATAAAATCTTCGATCGTCTTTTTGGCCGACTCGAGGCGATTCTCCGGCTGCATGTCTTCGATCAACATCGAGTCGGAAATATCGAAGACTATCATGATGTCGATGCCTTCCACATTGCGCTTGATCTTTGTGTCGGCCCGCTGAGGACGGGCCAGAGCGACCACGGCCAACAGCAAAGCTGTGGCCTTCAAAGCCACGGGCAGCCAAGTGAGTTGAGCCCGATAGCCCCGATGAATTTTTAAAAACCCCGAGAGATGGGAAAATTGAAAGGTCGCCGTCCGCCGACGACGGGCCATCCACAACCAATAACAGAGACCGGCCAAGGGAACTAATAAAACAAACGCCCAAGGCGATGCCCACACCGTCATCCGCGCACCTCCTCGGCCGCACGGTCCGCCTTTTCAATCACATTCAGACTGAGTCGTTGCACCTGTTCGAGGTCCTTCAAAAGAATTTGTTTTTGACCTGACAGACTTCGAATCTCACGCAAGGCTTTGCGCAGATCATCGCCGCTGCCTCGATAAACCTTTCGGTGGCGATGGCGCAAATCACGTAAAATTTGACCATCCGACCAATCCAATGTGGGGATTTGAAACCGTCTTAAGAAATAAAGCTTAAAGTTGCGCTCAAGATCTTGCGCAATGGTGGCCAATTCTTCCATTTGTCGGGCGTTGTGCAATCGGCGAGAAATCCCCCGAGTATCCCGGTAGTATTGGTGAATGGGCGACAAAGCGGTTTTGTGTTTTTGCAGCTCGGCCAAAAGTGCGACTCGCTGATTGTACTTTCGAACCTTGCGCCAAACGACATAACCCACGATGGCCAGAGCCAAAGCCAAGGCCGCAAAAATCCAATAAGGCAAACTAAGGCTCCACGGTCCATACGATGGAAATGGTTTGGGCTCTTCGCCTTGTTTGAGAACCGAGCGCACTGTCCAGGTCGGCTTCAACCACTCAAACCCATTTTCGCCCTGAACAAAACGAACGTACTCGGGCTTGTGATCGCCTGCTCGATAGGAGGTCACGGTAAAATCCACCGCATTGGGTGCCAATCGATCGGCCTGCAAAATGTGTATCGAATATTTTTCTTCGTTCTTGCCGAAAACCGCGACGACGGGATCTTGACTCCAATTGACTGCGATATCGCCGCTGCATTGCAAATGAAACTTAGCACCGACGGTGAGCTCGCTTAGCTCTGCACCATCTGGGGCCACGCCCGGCTTGGCTTCGCAATTCCAGATAGGAAGAGCACTCATCGCCGGCTCCGTCGTTTGAAAAACTCGAGCAAAGGCGTGACCAAATCCGAATCGGTCTTAATCAAAATGGAGTCCACTTGGGCTCGCCTTAACTCGGACTGCCTTCGGTCGATCAGGTCTTTCCAATACTTTTGATACTCGCGCCGAAAGACGGGTGAGGACGTATCGACCGTGACGATTTGGCCCGTCTCCGGGTCCTCGAAGTCGACCAATCCGACGGCAGGGATTTCGCGCTCGAGCTCGTCCCCCACAACCACCGCCACGGTGTCATGTTTTTTGCTAAGGCGGCGCATCGGCCCTTCAAACTCCTGATCCAAAAAATCACTGATGATAAATACATGGGCTTTCTTTTTAATCACACTTTGCAAGTGCTCGAGAGCCGCACTGAGCTTGGTCCGCCGAGAGGCTGGCTTGAAATAATAAAGGTCGCGCAAGATTCTTAGGACCTGTCCCCGCCCCTTCTTGGGGGGCACATACAACTCGACCTGATCGGAAAAGAGCAACAAGCCGACGGCGTCTTTGTTACCCACGGCCGCGAAACTCAACAACGCCGCCACATGCGCGGCGACTTCACCCTTGTAGTAAGATTTGCTGCCGAAATCTTGCGAGCCACTGACATCGACGGCCAGGATCACCGTCATCTCCCGTTCTTCATCGTGCTTTTTAATGTAGACCTTGCCGGTGCGGGCCGTCAGCGGCCAAGCGATACTTCGAACATCATCGCCCGGGACGTATTCACGAAACTCGCTAAACGTCATCCCCTGACCCTTAAAGGCCGAATGATATTCACCAATAAAAAGATTGTTCACCTTTTTGCGAGTGACAAGCTCGAGCAATTTCACTTTTTTGACTAGCTCTGGGGGCAAAGACAAGGCTACGGCACCTCTATGTGGCTCAAAATTTCCTTAATCACGTGGTCCGTGTTCATGTTCTCGGCTTCGGCTTCATAGGTTAAAATCAAGCGGTGTCGAAGAACATGATAGGCAATCGCTTTGATATCATCCGCCGTCACGTACCCTCGACCGCGGATAAAGGCATGCGCCTTACCCGCCCGAGTTAAGCTGATCGTCGCACGGGGGCTTGCACCGACTTGAATTAACGGGATCAGCTGGGACAGCCCGTGATCCTTCGGCTCGCGCGTGCTCATTACGATTTCGACAATGTAATTTTTAATTTTTTCGTCCACGTAAATCATATCCGCTGTCTCTTTCGCGCGCAGCAGATCTTCTTTGGATATCACGGTCTCAATCTGGGCCTGCTTATCGGTGGCCATGCGATTCAAGATTTCCAGCTCTTCGGCCCGCTTCGGGTAGACCACGTTGATCTTAAACATAAAGCGGTCCATCTGGGCTTCAGGCAAAGGATAGGTGCCCTCTTGCTCCAATGGGTTTTGGGTGGCGAGCACGAGGAAGGGTTTTTCCAACGGATAAGTCGTGTCGCCGATGGTCACCTGTTTTTCGGCCATCGCTTCAAGCAGGGCCGACTGCACTTTCGCTGGGGCCCGGTTGATCTCGTCGGCCAGCACGATATTGGTAAAGATTGGTCCGCGCTTGGGAGTAAACTCCCCCGTCTTAGGATTGAAAATCATGGTTCCAATCAAATCGGTCGGCAAAAGGTCAGGAGTGAACTGAATGCGCTGAAAGCCCAATGAGATGGCCCGCGCCACGGACGATATGGTCAAAGTCTTGGCCAAACCTGGTACACCCTCTAACAGAACGTGACCGCCCGTCAAAAGGCCCATCATGATGCCCTCGAGCATCTCGCGCTGGCCCACGACCACTTTCGAAACTTCTTGCAGCATTCGATCGACGAACTGGCTTTCTTTCTTAATTGATTCGTTCAATGCCATCAGGTTGAAATCCATGCTGCGACTCCTTGAAAATTGAACATCGCCCTAGTTTAATCTAGATTCAATGCTGATGGCGAGGTCTGAATGATTAAATCTTGGCTCCAGCCGAAATGGCGAGTGGCTCTTTTTCTCTTCCTGGCAAATGTTGCCTGGATTCTAGCGACCTGGAAGTGGTTGGACCGGACTCAGTGGCTGTGGGTCGTACCCTTAGCGCTAAGCATTAATTTTCTATTGCTCTTTTATGACCAAATCTTGCCGTTCTCGCGCACGCCGAGCGAGGTCCTTGAGGGGCAAGACCCCTGGGGCCTGTTAAAAATGATTCATGGACTCAGCGAAAAATTTGAAATCCCGTGCCCAGAAGTCCATTTGATCGCACACCCGAGCGCTCAGATTTTCACCTTCGGAAAGTCTCGACGCCGCCTCAAATTGCATTTGACTCGTGGACTCCTCGATTTGCTTTCGCCAGAGGAGCTCTACGCGGTTCTGACTTACCAAATGGAGGCCAGCCAAAGATCGCAAACCCTTCTCAATTATTGGATTGCGGCTCTTGTCGATCTGGTGATTCGACTGGCCAACGGGGTGGAATCCCTATTTGCCTTTATTTTTGGCTGGCGCCCACCTTTGACTGGCTGGATCGTCGGTCCCTGGATGGGAGTGATGCAACTGCTTCTGATTTCGCGGCAAGATTTTTTGCTGCTGGACCAAAAAACGGCATTAAAGATTTCTCATCCGGATGACCTCGCTCAGGCTCTTTGGAAAATGGAATCCTATGCGCAAACTCGTCCTTGGCGAGACTCTTGGGTTTACTCTCATATGTGCATGGTCAGTCCGCTGAAATCTTCTGCGGTCTTTGGATTTTTGCGCGCACAACCCACTCTGCCAGGTCGCATAAAACAGTTGGTTGGTCGCTACCCCTTGTAGTATAGGGAGGCATGGAAACAAATACCTTACCCGCTTCGTTTTCCACTCTTGTTTTATCCCTCGCATCCAGTGCGGTCATGGCACTTGGCTTGGAGAAAAACCCACACACAGGTCAAGTTGAGAAAGATCTGAATCTAGCACGATTCAACATCGATATACTCAACATGCTATTGGAGAAGACCAAGGGCAACCTGACCGCCGATGAAGGAAAATTCCTAGAATCTGTGGTGTCCGATCTCCAAATCAAATTTGTGTATGTCAGCGGCGACAAAAAGGACAAAGCACCATGAAGGTTTTGACTGGTCTTTTGCTCGCAGGCCTTGCGGCCTCGCAAGTTTATTTATGGGCCGATGCCACCAGCTCACTTCCAAAACTCAAAGCGGGCGACCCGCTCCCGGCCAATTTATTTGTCGAACTCGCCAAGGCGGTCAATCCGGCGGTGGTGAATATTTACACCACTTACCTACCGAAACGGCGCCGCATGATGCGGGACCCTTACCGGGATCCCTTTTTTGATATGTTCGAACAATTCATGATTCCGCCGCAGCAAGCGGCCCCGCAAGAGTCTTTGGGTACTGGGTTTCTGATCCGCGAAGACGGCTTGATTGTGACCAACAATCATGTGGTGGACCAGGCGGACGTCATCAAAGTTCAATTGGACGAGAGGAAAAAGGGCGAAAGCTTTGATGCCAAACTGGTCGGCAAGGACGCGAAGACGGACATCGCTCTGATTAAAATCACCGCCAAAAGAAAATTGCCGTTTGTTCGGATAGGCTCGAGCGCCGACGTCCAGGTTGGTGAATGGGTGGCCGCCTTCGGAAATCCGTACGGCTACGGTCACACCGTCACCAAGGGAATTATTTCGGCGGTCGGCCGCGAGATTGACGAACTCAATCTGTTTCCGTTTATGCAAACCGACGCCAGCATTAACCCGGGCAATTCAGGTGGCCCACTTGTGAACACGCGCGGTGAAGTGATTGGTGTGAATACAGCCATTGATGCCCGAGCCCAGGGAATTGGCTTTGTGATCCCGATCGACAATGTGAAAAGCGTGCTCCCCACTCTCGAAAAAGAGGGATCCATCAAACGCGGCATGCTCGGTGTGATTCTATCTGATTTGGATGAAGAAGGTGCGGGGGCCTTACGCATCAAGCAAACAGAGGGTGCTTTGATTGCCGATGTGATGCCAAATTCGCCGGCAGAGAAGGCTGGTCTGCAACCTTATGACCTCGTTGTCGAGTTTCAGGGACAAAAGGTCGCGCAAACTCGCGATCTCACCAAATTGGTGGCGGCCACCACCGTAGGTCAAAAGGTGGAGCTCAAGGTCATTCGCAATGGTCAGCCGAAGAAGGTGAACGTGACCATCGGCTCGACCGAGAAGATCTCGGAAGCAGCCTCCGCGCCCAGACCCGGCAAAGTGGGCGGCCAAGCCGCCCCCTATGGTCTTGGCTTTGTTGTGGCTGATTACTCTGGAAAATTGGCGGAGGATTATCATCTGCCCAGAATGCGACAGCCTCGACCTATCTTGCTTGCCATTCAGCCAGGATCGGAGGCCTCCAAGTCGGGCTTGGCCCCTGGCGACATCATTCTCGATGTGAACCGAGTGGAAGTCAGAAAAGCGAGTGATGTGATTAAGAATCTCAAGCCAAAGACAATCAACATCCTGCGCGTTCTCAAGCAGGACCGTGTCGTATTAATTTCGATTCGAGCCCGCTAGTCCGTTGGTCCAGCCCTGGCCCGTTCAGTCACGAATGAATTCGGCCGATACCATTTTATGTCCGACGACCAAAGGAGCGAAGAGTTTTCGGCCCTTGAATACTTAGCCGTGCCGACAGGCTCTTTGATCAATTACAAGACGGCGATCTCCGACATCTTTGTGCGCCTGCCCTCGCAGCGCATGGTCCGGATCGCTCATAAGGGCGAAGTCATCGACATGGCTCGCATCGATCGGTTTGGCGACAAAGACGTGCAGGTTCTCTACGTCTACAAAACCGACTTCGATTCGGTTGTCACTGAACTGGTGCGAAACGCGGTGGCCCTGAGCAATCAAAAGGGCACTTCGGACGAAAAACTAGGCCGTTTTTTCTCTGTCGCAGAATCAGTTTACACGGAGCTACTAAGACTGCCTCTAACAACTGATTCTTTTGATCGTGCTGTGCAAGTGACCGGCTACATAGGCGAGCAAATGACAGAAAAACCAGATTTCAGAATGTTGCTTAGATCGGTTGTCACATTGGGCGACGATTTTTCCCGCCACTCGCTTGGTACCGTGGTGATGTCGAATATGATGATGGTTCCTCTTGGTTGGAAGAACGCCAAATTGGTCCAACCCATCACGATGGGAGCTTTTTTTCACGATATTGGGCTCAAAGACATTCCGGAAGAACTCCGTTTCAAAAGCCGAGTCGAAATGACTAAGGAAGAAACCGCTGTTTGGGAAACTCACCCCGCCATTGGCGCCCACTTGCTGAATTCCATGCACACCGTTTCAGCCGAGACCATTCGCATCGTGATGGAACATCATGAAGTCCCCAACGGCACAGGTTTCCCTAACAAGTATCGCTTGGACCGAATGTATCCCATGGCGAAAGTAGTATCCCTTTCCAACATGTTGGCCCACGATATTTTTGACCCGCAAAAAGACGACAAGCCCTTTTCGATTGACGGATTGGTCGATAAAATCGACCTGGTCTACTCGCAAATGTTTGGCAACGATCTAGCTAAGGCCGCCCGAAGTTTGTTTCGTAAGGCCGAAGTATCTAAACCTCCGAGCGCGACGCCGACCGAGCCAAAATCAGATCCTGAATCCGATGGCTCGGGCTCCTCAGCGGCCTAAAACTGTCCAATTTTCAGCCAGAATTTGTTTCGGGCTGAGATTCTAAGCCGAATCTTAAGTTCGTCCTGCGTTATGCCGTTAGTCTATGTGGGAGTGTGTTGTTTGGATCCTAGATCGCAACTGAAGGATGGCTGCTATGAAAATCACCGAAGTAAAGGTCTTCCCTGTTAACGAGGAACGCCTCAAAGCTTATGTTACAATTACGATCGACGACTGCTTTGTCGTGCGAGACCTTAAGATCATCAAAGGCAATGAAGGCTTATTTGTCGCCATGCCTTCGAAGAAGCGAAAAGATGGGCAGTTTAAAGACATCGCGCATCCGCTCAATCAGGAAACCCGGACCGAAATCGAGAACGCCGTTTTCGATGCCTACGAGGCAGAGATCAAATCTCTCGGTTCGAATCTGGATGACCTACCCGACTAAACTTCTGTTGCCATTCGGGCTTTAGGCCCATTCAATGAGATATGACCCTGGCTCGAATAGGGCTTGCCATTACGCTCACCCTTAGTCCAGTCGTATACGCTCAGCCAGAAGGTGACGCCGCGGGCGCACCAGGTGGGGCCAATGAACGCCCGCTCTACGGAGGCATTCATGTGGGACGCATGCTGCCGTTTGGAATTTACGGTGTTCGCAGTATTTACCCCTACTGGGGTGGGCGCTTTGGTCATCCCTTCGGAGATCTCGACTTGGAATGGTCCTTTTTTTCTGCGGTAGGAAACGGTGTGAAATTTCACACGGCCTCACTCTCACTGGCGTTTTGGCAAGAGTTTGAAGGCATCGATTACATCACCTACATTGGACTCGACCTACACTATTACAGTGGCCACACCAATGTTCAAACCTTGCCCTATTCCACGTCGGCCGGCGGTCACGTGGGCGTAAGCCCCTTGATCAAGTTTGGTAAAGCGGGCGCATTTCGTGTCGATTTCAAAATGGATTTCAATCCGGGCCGGGCGCTTTACGTGGGCGCGGGTCCGCAAATTAATTTTTAGAGATTCACACGGACCAAATTGCCACCCATTTCATTTGCGCCATCCCCGATGTTTTGGGTCGTGGATCCATTGCCCAGGGCACCTTGGCTCGCCCGACCAAAGCAAAAAACTTGTTTTGCCGTGGTCATCACGCAAACATGGTAAATTCCTTGTGCGAATTGTGACATCGTTCCGTTCAGACTGATGGGCGTTAGATTGTCCCCCATTTCCCCAGCACCATCGCCCAAAGTGGTGGTGTTACCCTTGCCTAAATTTCCGTAGGTATTGAGACCCCAACATTTAAGATCACCGTTGTCCAAAACCGCACACCCTTGCCGATACTTCATTGAAATCTGAGTGGCCGTCCGGCCACTCCCAAGTGTGGTCGCCGCCAAGGAGTCACCCATTTCTCCTCCGG